>JANNEI010000650.1:0-3813 GCA_031378565.1 Burkholderiales bacterium | reverse complement strand
TGACGATGAGCAGGAAGTCCGGCAGCAGCAGCAAGGCGTTCGACATGCGCGCAGTGTGCCAGCGAGGGCGCGCGCACCGCCCTGGCTGCCTGCCCCGCGCGGGGGTGCCGGTCAGCGCAAATCGCCCTGGCGGCGTTGAAGGCTGATCCCACTCCGGCTGCTGCCCATGAACGCCCTGAATTCACGCATGTTGAAAATCCTGCTGTCGCTGTTCGTCGTGCTTGCCGGTGCTGGTGTGTCGGCCGCCCGCATCGGCGGCCAGACCTTCGAAGAGCGCATTCGCGTGGCCGACGCCGACCTGGTGCTCAACGGCGTTGGTGAACGCGCCGTGCTGTGGATCAAGGGTTATGCGGCGGGGCTGTACCTGGCCGAAAAAGGCAGCACGCCAGAGCGCGTTCTGGCGGTCAAGGGGCCGAAGCGCATCCAGATGAAGATGCTGCTCGACGTGGAGGCCAAGGAATTCACCAAGGCCTTCAACGTCGGCATTCGCCGCAATTCCACCGAGGTTGAAAACGCGGCATTGAAAGAACGCATGGACCAGTTCGACCACACGATCGAGCTGATCGGCAAGGTCGGCAAGGGCGACGTGGTAAACCTCGACTTCGTGCCCGCGCGCGGCCTCGTGCTCAGCGTCAACGGCGTGCCCAAGGGCCAGCCGATTCCGGGTGAAGACCTGTATGCCGGCATCCTGAAAATATTCATTGGCGAGCAGCCTGTGGACAAGAAGCTGAAGGCCGGACTGCTCGGCGGCGCACCTGCCTGACAATCCGCCATCGCCCAAGCCACCCGGAGACGCCTCGATGCAACGCAGAACCCTGATCGCGAACCTGACCGCCACTGCCGCCTTCTCGCTCGCCGCTGTTGGCGGTGCCTGGGCTCAGGCCTACCCGAACAAGCCGGTGCGGCTGGTGGTTCCGTTCGCGCCCGGTGGCACCACCGACATCGTGGCGCGGGTGGTGTCCGAGAAGATCAACGCGGCGCTGGGCCAGACCATGATCGTCGAGAACAAGGCTGGCGGCGGCGGCTCGGTGGGTGCCAACGAGATCGCCAAGTCGGCCCCTGACGGCTACGCGCTGGGCATGGCCACGGTGTCGACCACGGCGGCCAACCCCGCCATCAACCCGAAGATTTCGTACAACCCGATCACCGACTTCACGCCCATCATCAACGTGGCGGCCACGCCGAACGTGATCGCGGTGCACCCGAGCTTTCCGGCCCGCGACTACAAGGGATTCATCGCCGAACTGAAAAAGAACCCCGGCAAATACTCGTTCGCCAGTTCTGGCACCGGCGGCATCGGCCACCTGCAGATGGAGCTGTTCAAGAACCTTTCGGGCACCTTCATCACCCACATCCCGTACCGCGGCGCAGGCCCGGCGTTGAACGACACCGTGGCCGGCCAGGTGCCGATGATCTTCGACAACATGCCCTCAGCGCTGCCCTTCATCAAGGACGGCCGCCTGATCGCGATCGTGGTCGCCGCGCCGCAGCGCCTGACGCAGCTGCCCAACGTGCCGACCTTCAAGGAAGTGGGCCTGGAGCCCGTCAACCGCATGGCCTACTACGGCATCTACGGGCCGAAGGGCTTGCCGAAAGAGGTGGTCGACAAGGTCAGCAGCGCCGTCAAGAAAACGCTGGAAGACCCGGCCGTGAAAAAGCGCATCGAAGACACCGGCTCGCTGATCGTGGCCAACACGCCCGAACAGTTTGCGGCACAGATCGCCGCCGAGTTCGAGGTCTACAAGCAGGTGGTCGCGAAGCAGAAGCTGACGCTGGAATAGGCGCGCCGTTGGCCCGCAAGCCTGCCCCTCAGGGGAGCCCTGGCGGCTCCCCTTTTGCTGTCGGCGACGACTCGGCAACAGCGCGCGCCAGCGCCCAGGCCATCGACCGCTTCACCGACGCGGTGTGGATCGAAGACGGCTTGTCGGCCAACACGCTGGCCGCCTACCGGCGCGACCTCAGCCTGTACGCGCAGTGGTTGTCGACCGCCCATGCGCGGTCGCTGAATGACACGCTGGAATCCGACCTGCGCGAATACATCGTGGTCCGCCACCCCGACAGCAAGGCGGCCAGCAGCAATCGCCGGCTGACGGTGTTCAAGCGCTACTTTCGCTGGGCGCTGCGCGAGCACCTGTTGACAGCCGACCCCACGCTGAAGCTGCTGATGGCGAAGCAGCCGCTGCGGGTGCCCAAGACGCTCAGCGAGGCGCAGGTCGAGGCCCTGCTGAACGCGCCCGACGTGGACGTGCCACTGGGCCTGCGCGACCGGACGATGCTGGAACTGATGTACGCCAGCGGCCTGCGCGTGAGCGAACTGGTGACGCTGAAAACCGTGCACCTGGGGCTGGACGAAGGCGCGCTGCGCGTCACCGGGAAAGGCGCGAAGGAACGCATGGTTCCGTTCGGCGAAGAGGCGCACGGCTGGCTGCGGCGCTACCTGGCCGAGGCCCGCGCCGCCATCCTGAAGGGCCAGGCCACCGACGCCCTGTTCGTGACCGCACGCGGCGCGGCCATGACGCGCCAGATGTTCTGGCAGATCGTGAAAAAGCACGCGCTGCATGGCGGCGTGCACGTGCCGCTGTCACCGCACACGCTGCGCCACGCTTTTGCGACCCACCTGCTCAACCACGGTGCCGACCTGCGCGCGGTGCAGATGCTGCTGGGCCATGCGGACATTTCCACCACCCAGATCTACACCCACGTGGCCCGCGAACGCTTGCGGGCGCTGCACGCGGCGCATCACCCGAGGGGGTGAGTTCTCGATCACCCCGCGCGAGTGAGTTCTCCATCACCCCGCGCGGGTGATTCGTAGTTCACCCGAGGGGGTGAGCTTGCCTGGTCAGTTGGTGGGGCGCGAGGGGGTCGATGGCCGGCCCTGGCGCATCGCCGCACACGGGTCTTCGCGCGCTTGCCGCGGTGTCGTGACCACGCGGTCGTAGCGGCTGGCGGAGGTGTCGCCGTCCTCCAGAAAACCGATCGATGTGCTGCGCGCCCCCGTTGCCACCGCCAGCCAGCGCGGCACACCGGTGTCGATGCGCACGTGGCCGTTGCCTGCCAGCAGCACCACGCCGCGCGGTGCGTGGGCTTCGACCAGCCTTGCCATGAACTGGTCGCGCGCGACCTGGGCCGACGCCATGCGCGTGGCCTGAGCAGCATTCACCATGCCGCAGTGGCTGCCTTCGATTTCCTCTGCGTAGGCGTTCGTGATGTCGGGTGAAACGCTGGCCTCGAAGCCGTTGTCGGCCAGCCCGCTGGCCATCACCCGCTGTGCGTCCTGGCGCGACACGTTGGCCGCCAGCAGCGGCAGATCGTGTCGGATCGCCAGGTCGATGAAGGGGCGGTAGAAGGCCCAGTTCCACTGCTTCGATCCGCCGGCCGCCGCGATCAACAGGTCGGCATCCGGCCGCGGCGCGGCTGAGCGGGCGCGGTCGATGTCGCCCTGGCGTTCGCGGTCGAGCTGTTCCATCAGCAGGGCAGGGCGCGCGCCGGTGGCCAGCAGCGCCTTGAAGGCTTCGAGGCGAACGGCGTGCTGGGTGGCGTTGTCATGCACCTCGCCGAGCAGCACGACGGCGGGTCGGCCGTCTGGCGCGGCAAGTTGCGGCACCGGCGCTGCCGCGCGGGCGTCCATCCAGTGGCCAGTCGGATCGAGGCTGACCGCAGCAGCGATCACCAGGCCCGAAAGGCCAGCGGCGAGCTGATGCCGTGCGATGCGGCGGATCATCCGCCGTGCGCCTTCACCGGCCCGGTGTTCTGCGCGATGCGCCACAGCACGCCTGAAGGATCGACGATCACGAAGTCACGCATGCCCCAGGG
>JANNEI010000614.1:0-1612 GCA_031378565.1 Burkholderiales bacterium | reverse complement strand
AATTCACCAGCGGCTTCCAGAAACCCCCTCACCCCAACCCTCTCCCCCGAGTACGGTGGAGAGGGAGCCAGATGCCCCCTCTCCCGCTTGCGGGAGAGGGTTGGGGTGAGGGTGCCTCGCCTCCAAGATTGCGGTTTCGCGCGGATTCATTTATATTTTTTTGCCTGGGAAAACAAAAGGAGTGCGCTGCATGAACCCGGACAAAGTTCGCGTCCTGGTGGTCGACGATTTTCCCGATGCGGCGGCCACGCTGGCTTACGCGCTGGAGCGCGACGGATACGAGGTGCGCACTGCGCATGACGGCGTTCAGGCACTCACGGTGATCGAGGATTTCAGCCCGCAGTGCGTGCTGTTCGACATCGACATGCCCCGCCTCGACGGGTATGAACTGTCCAAACAACTGCGCCAGCGCTACGCAGACGATATGGTGCTGATTGCCGTCACGGCGGTGGCCATCGAGGACCTTCGGGTGGTCGGCGCGTTCACGGTGGCCGATCACTATTTTCGCAAGCCCATCGACCCGGCCATGCTGCACAAGGTGCTGCCGCCTCAAACTCAACACAACGGTTCGGGCTGAAGTCGAGGCCCGATCATCCTGAGCCTGCCGAAGGAAAACGCAAACAGAAAGGTGGAACATGGGCGCGACTGTCAGCAGGCTGCCGTTGTGGGCCAGGCGGGCCATCGACCTGCTCCGCAAGCAGCCGGAAGACCTCGACTTTCTGGCCGACGAGCAGCTCTGGGCACCGCAACTGCAAACCCTGGCGAGCGTGATGTTCGATTCGAGCCAGCCGATGTTCGTCGCGTGGGGCAAGCAGCGCAGCCTGCTCTACAACGAGGCCTACGCCGAAATTCTGGGTGAGCGTCACCCCAGCGCATTCGGTTTGCCGATATCGCTGGTGTGGTCGGACGTGTGGGACGTGGTCGGCCCCATCTGCGACCGGGCCTACCAGGGCCAGTCGACGCACATGGACGACCTGGTGTTGCAGATCATCCGCCACGGCAAGCGCCAGACGGCTCATTTTTCGTTTTCGTACACGCCGATCACGGGCGCTTCCAAAAGCCTGGTGCTGGGCGTTTTTTGCGTGTGCGCCGAAACGACCTCGACCGTCCAGGCCGACGCGCGCCTGCGCCAGGTGCTCGGCTCGATGGGCGAAGGCTTCATCGTGCTGGACGAGCAGTTTTGCGTTCGCGAAATCAATGCCGAAGGCGTTCGAATCGACGGCAGGCCCGAAGCTGAACTGCTGGGACGCAGCCACTGGGACTTGTGGCCCGCCTCGGTCGGCACCCCGATCGAAGCCGCCTATCGCAAGGTGCTCACCGAGCGGGTCGCGGTTCAACTCAGGCACCACTACGTCGGCGATGTGCATGACAAGTGGATGGAGATCAAGGCCTACCCGGTGGCCGACGGGCTGGCTGCGCTTTACCGCGATGTGACTGCGCTGGTCGCGGTGGAACAAAGCCTGCGCCACAGCGTCGACAGATTCCGCGCCGCCACGCAGGCCGTCGGCGTGCTGTGGACCAACGATGCCGCCGGCATGATGGTGAATGCACAGCCGGGATGGTCCGGCCTGACCGGGCAGACCGAGGCCGAGTACCAGGGCTACGGCTGGGC
>JANNEI010000600.1:0-1758 GCA_031378565.1 Burkholderiales bacterium | reverse complement strand
TCGCTCTCGAAGAACAGCACCTGGGCGCAGCCCTCGCCAGCGTAGATCTTGGCGGGCAGCGGGGTGGTGTTGCTGAACTCCAGCGTCACGTAGCCTTCCCACTCGGGCTCGAACGGCGTGACGTTGACGATGATGCCGCAGCGCGCGTACGTGCTTTTCCCCAGGCAGATGGTCAGCACGTTGCGCGGGATGCGGAAGTACTCCAGCGTGCGCGCCAGCGCGAAACTGTTGGGCGGGATGATGCACACGTCGGCATGCATGTCCACGAAGCTGCGCTCGTCGAAGTTTTTCGGGTCCACCACCGTGCTGTAAATGTTGGTGAACACCTTGAACTCGGGCGCACAGCGGATGTCGTAGCCGTAGCTGGAGGTGCCGTAGCTGACGATCTTCTGGCCGTCGGCCGACTGGCGGACCTGGCCGGGCTCGAAGGGCTCGATCATGCCGGTGGTCTCGGCCATGCGGCGTATCCACTTGTCACTCTTGATGCTCATTCGGCTCCCCTGAAAAGATGGGCGATTTTAGAAGCCTGCGACTTCACATCCGATGGCGCATGTGACACATTCATGACTTGAAGTTTCAGGAGACCGACATGCGCCACGCGCCCGAGCTGATCACCCAGTACGCGCACTACCACCGCGACCGGCGCAACATCACGACCCACTTCGTCGGCGTGCCGATGATCGTCTTCGGCGTCGGGGTGCTGCTGGCCCGCGCGCAGGCGCTGGTCAACGGCACGCAGGTGACGCTGGCGTGGGCCGCCGTTGCGCTGGCCGCGGGCTGGTACCTCAACCGCGGCAGCCTGGCGCTCGGTGCGTCCGTGACCGCGGCGGTCGGCGTGCTGGTCTGGCTGGGGCACCAGGTGGCCTATGGCAGCGTGTCGAACTGGCTGGGCTGGGGCCTCGGTTCTTTCGTGGCGGGCTGGGTGATCCAGTTCGTCGGCCACTGGTACGAAGGCAAGAAGCCAGCCTTCGTCGACGACCTCGTCGGCCTGCTGGTCGGGCCGATGTTCCTGACGGCCGAGGCGATGTTCGCGATGGGCTGGAACAAGCCGCTGCTCGCCGAGGTGGAGCGCCGCGCCGGGCCGACACACATCCGCGACATGGCGCACCCTGCTTGACAGATTTTCGAACGTCGGGATCAGGCCGCCCGCGGCGGTTCGGGTTCTGAATCGAAGCGGTCCAACCCGCTGTAGCAGATGAAGTGCCGGTTCGTGGCTCGGCCGAACAGGCACAGCCCCAGGCGGTTGGCCAGTGCATGACCCATCTGCGTGATGCCGCTGCGCGACACGATCACCGGCACGCCCATCTGGGCCGACTTGATGACCATCTCGCTGGTCAGCCGCCCGGTGGTGTAGAAAATCTTGTCGCCGCCCCGCACCTCGTTCAGCCACATCCAGCCCGCGATGGTGTCGATGGCGTTGTGGCGGCCCACGTCTTCAACGAAGGTCAGCAATTCGGCTTGCCGGAACAGTGCGCAGCCATGCACCGAACCCGCCGACTTGTACGTGCTTTCCTGAAGCCGAATCGCGTTGAGCAGCCCGTACAGCGTGCGCTGGCTCAAGCGCGCCGAGGGGTCGGTTGCGGGCGGCAGCGAGATGCGGTCGAGGTCGCCCATCAAGTCGCCGAACACCGTGCCCTGGCCGCAACCTGTGGTGACCACGCGCTTGGCGGTTCGAGCGTCGAAATTCTCGATGCCGGCGCGTGTCGTGACCGCCGCCGCGGCGACCTCCCAATCGACGCTGATGGCGTCGATGTCGGC
>JANNEI010000587.1:0-3438 GCA_031378565.1 Burkholderiales bacterium | reverse complement strand
CTCGACGTGACCATCCAGCGCCAGATCATGGAGCTGCTGGCCGGCCTGAAGGCGAAGCACCGCATGAGCATGCTATTCATCAGCCACGACCTCGGCGTGGTGGGCGAGATTGCCGACCACGTGGTGGTGATGCGCCAGGGCACGGTGCGCGAGCAGGGGCCGGTGGCCGGCATCTTCTCGAACCCGCAGGACGCGTACACGCGCGCGCTGCTGGCCTGCCGCCCGACGCTGGCGCAGCGAAGCCCGCGGCTGATGGTGATCGACGATCACATCTCGGGCAAGGACGCGGCGGTGGCGGCAAAGGTCAAGGACCCGAACGCGCCGGTGATTCTCGAAGCCGCGTCGCTGACCAAGAGTTTCTGGCTGCGCTCCGGCGTTTTCGGCCGCACCGAATTCAAGGCCGTCAAGGGTGCCAGCTTCAAATTGCGCAAGGGTCACACGCTGGGCGTGGTGGGCGAATCGGGTTCCGGCAAGACGACGATGGGATTGAGCCTGCTGCGCCTGCACGAGCCCAGCGGCGGGCCGACCAGCGGCAGCGTGCGCTTCGACGGGCAGGACCTGCTGGCGCTCAGCAAGCGCGAGATGCTGCCGATGCGCCGCCGCATCCAGGTCGTGTTCCAGAACCCGTACGCCTCGCTGAACCCGCGCTTCACGATCGGCCAGACCCTGGTCGAGCCGATGACCATCCACAGCGTCGGTGCCGACAACGCCGAGCGCGAAGCCCGCGCCCGCGCCTTGCTGGCCAAGGTCGGCCTGCTCGACGACGCGATGCACAAGTACCCGCACGAGTTTTCGGGCGGGCAGCGCCAGCGCGTGGCCATCGCCCGCTGCCTGACGCTGAACCCCGAGGTGCTGGTGCTCGACGAGGCCGTCAGCGCGCTCGACGTGAGCGTGCAGGCGCAGGTGCTGAACCTGCTGAAAGACTTGCAGGACGAACTCGGGCTGGCCTATGTCTTCATCAGCCACGACCTGGCGGTGGTGCGCTTCATGGCCGACGAGGTGATGGTGATGAAGGACGGCGAGGTGGTCGAACAGGCCAGCGTCGAGCAGATCCTGGATCGGCCGCAGCAGGACTACACGCGGCGGCTGATGGGGGCCATACCGCGCGGTTACCGCGCGGCCGTGTAGTCACTCGCGCTGACACATTCGGTCAACCGTGTAACGCCGGCTCACCGCTTGGCGGAAATTTGGCAACCGGGCGACTGCGAACAAACGCTTTTCGGTCGGCCAGTCGCGGTGCAACTTCGGAAATACCCCCGAAAAACCCCCGCTTCATCGCGCAACGCACTGGCACGGAAGCTGCGCTAATGAATGCACAAGCGATGCGCCCCGGCCGTTCCGGGTCAGCAGTCCGCGAAACAAGGACGTCGTTGTCATGCCAATTACTTCACGCCTGCGTGCCGCCAGCGGCACACGCCAGAACCGCCGAGCTGCACCGAGCTGCCGCGGCGGTGCCTCGTCGATGCTGCGACTGGCCCAGCCGGGCACCGCCAGCCTGCCCCAGGCGCTGGACCTGAGCCAATGGATTCGACGCGCCGCGCAGTCCCTGACGCGCGACGAGCCGGCCTGGGCCACCACCGAAATCAGCGCCCGTTGAAACGACAAGGCCCCGATCATGCTGACCCCTTTCCAGCCCCACCCAGCCCGCGTTCTCGGTCCCGCCCGCCCGTCATCGGCGGCGCTTCAGCGAAGCTCGGCGCTCGCGCCGGCCAACCGCTCTACCCAGGTTCTGCAAACCGGCCGCGCGCCCGCGCAGCTGTCCTTGTTTTTGCGCTCCGGCGCCATCGACGTCAGGTGACGCACTCACCGATCGATTGACGTCAAGGGGAGCGGGCTGGCCGGGGAGGGATTGAGAGCGAGTCCCCGGCGTTCTGTCCCGCTCCCCTGCTTTTTCCCCGAGCGCGCAACGCAGGTGAATTCAAGGCACCTGCTCAGCCCGGTTTCGCCAGGCCGAGTTTGTCGACCAGGGCTTTTTCGCGGCGGAAGGTGTCTTCGGCGAACTTCGCGTACTGCTGCGGATTCATGTGCATCAGTTGCTGGTCGTACTTGGCCAGCACCTCGACATGGCTGGGCATTTCCATGGCCTGCTTGAAGGCGTCGTGTATGCGCTTGACCAGGGCCGGGTCCATGCCCTTGGGCGCACCGATGCCGTAAGGCGAGGCCTGCACGAGGTTCAGGCCCAACTCCTTCAACGTGGGCGCATCGGGGAACTTGGGCAGGCGCTGCTCGCCCCAGGTGTTCAGCACGCGCAGCTTGCCGCTTTGCACGTGCGGCAGGAAGCCGGTGGAATCGGCGGCGGCCATGATCTGCCCGCCCAGGATCGACTGCATCAGGTCGGCGCTGCCCTTGTACGGGATGTGGTTCAGCTCGATGCCCAGCCGCTGGGCGATGTCCTCCATCGTCAGGTGCGGGCTGGTCAGCACGCCGGTGGAACCGTAGCTGAGCTTGCCGGGGTTGGCGCGGGCGTAGGCGACGAAGTCGGCCCAGTTCTTGATGGCTGAATCAGCCGGCACCACCACGCCGAAGGCGTAGCCGGTGACGCCGATGATGTAGCTGATGTCCTTGACCGGGTCCCAGTTGATCTTCTGGGTGTAGGGCAGCCGAAACACGCCCAGCGGAATCTGCGCCAGCGTGTAGCCGTCGGGCTTGCTCTGCTGCAATTGCACCGCGGGCAGCGTGCCGCCCGCGCCGGGCTTGTTCTCGATCAGCACCGGCTGGCCCAGCAGCTTGCTGGCGTTTTCGGCCAGCACGCGCATGGTGATGTCGGTCGGGCCGCCGGGCGGGAAGGCGATGACCAGCTTGACCGGCTGGGCCGGCCAGTTGCCTGCCTGCGACTGCGCCAGGCCGTGCACGCTGGCCGCGGCCCATGCGGCACCCGCCGCTTTCAACAATTTCCTGCGTTGCATCTGTGTGTCTCCGTGCGCGCCTGGCGCTGCTGAAATGAGGGCGAAGCATCGCAGCTCCGGCGCGCGCAGGGGAATCCGGTTGAACGCGGAGGCGTTTCGCCAGCTTGCGGATCGGGGCAAGTCCGGTGCTTGCGAAGGCAGCCGGTGCGACACACTGCGCGAATTCGTCCCGCAGCCCATCAGAAAGTTCCCTCCATGCGTCTCATCCAACGCCGCCAGCTTCTCGCCGCCGCCTCGTCTGCATGGCTGCCGACCGCCCTGTTCGCTCAGGCCGGCTGGCCGACGAAGCCGGTGCGCATCGTGGTGCCGTTCGCGCCCGGTGGCACCACCGACATCCTGGCGCGCGCGCTGGCCCCCGAGCTGGGCAAGGCATTCGGCCAGACCTTCATCGTCGACAACAAGCCGGGGGCGGGTGGCAACCTGGGTGCCGACATCGTTGCCAAGTCAGCGGCCGACGGCTACACGCTGCTGATGGGCACCGTCGGCACGCACGGCATCAACCAGTCGCTGTACCCGAAAATGCCGTTCGACC
>JANNEI010000471.1:0-3888 GCA_031378565.1 Burkholderiales bacterium | reverse complement strand
TCAAGAACCACATCCAGGCCATCCTGCGCAAACTCGATTCCAACACCCGCACGCACGCCATTGCGCGTGCCATGAGCCTGGGCATCCTGACCCCCGATTGACGGCTCGCCGAACGCCCCCGGCGTTCGATTGACCGCGGTGCGCCTGCGCGCGGCTGCGGTCGCCCGGTCGCCCTGACCGGATCGGGCCGTTCGCCTCGATCCTCCCGAACCCGTTTCCGACGCTGATTCATCCGCCGATCCAGGCGCGCCGTCGGCGTGGGAGGCGGTCGCCATCCGCGGCGGACTAGCTATTTCGCCTGCGGTGGCGGCACGGTAGCTTCTTGAAGCCGTCATGGCACCAAAGTACCTTCTCCGTGTCACCTCAGTGGTGAGACCAAGGCAGCTTCCTGGTGTCGTTCGTCAATGCTTTTCTGGGGGAAAACCCGTGGATGTGGATTTGTTCATCAAAAAGATGCCGCAGGTGGTCAAGGAATTGATCAGCCGTGAGGCCTTCGACAACCGCCGGTCGGTCAATCAGGAAGCGATCGCCTTGCTCGAAGAAGCGCTGGTTCACCGGGTCGGTTCCACCAACACCAAGCGCAAGCAGATCCAGGCGCTGCTGGTGGGCTATGCCGACTCCGGGAGTGGCGCACTGACACCGAGCGTCGAACTTCCCGGCAGCTCGCGCAGCAACCCGGCCTGAAGACCGCGCCAAGCCGTCAGAACCGATTCATCCCCAGCCCGTCGACCCCCATCGACTCCGATCAAATCGAGGATTCAACATGCCCATCCGCATCCCCATCAAGGCCGGCTTTGCCGCCACAGCCGCGGCAGCGCTGCTGTGCGTCCCCGCCGCCTCGTTCGCCGCCTATTCGTCCGCAGATGCGTTCTCGGTCGGTGGCAGCACCGGGGCCAGCACCCTGGCACTGATTTCGGCCGCCAATGCTGCGCAGGCGCAGACTGCCTCCGGCTTCCTGACCCAGGCCGTCACCCAGACCGCCTCGGCGGCGCAAGCGTCGGCGGTCAGCGTGTTCGCCAGCGACGCCGCAGCCGCCGACTTCGTGCAGTCGGCACCGGCCATGCGCAACCCCCTGTCGAGCAGCCTGCGTGGCAACTCCGACCTGTTCCTGTGGAACCTGGTCGCCAAGGTGCGCGCCCACCAGGTCGACAACCCCTTCGACCTGGTGGACAGCAGCGTCGCGGCCTTGCAGATCCCGCCCGACGTGACCGCGGTGCCGCTGCCCGGCGCGATCTGGTTGTTCGTGATGGGCGTGCTGGGCCTGGCCGGCACCCGCATCACCGGCATCACCGGCGTCGATGGAAAAAGCAGGCAGCGCAACGCTTCACCGCCCGTGGGCGCTGCCGTTGCTGCCTGACGAAGCGGCGCGCGCCCGGCCCGGCCACGGCCGCCCTGTCGAATGCTGCGTGAGGCCGATGGCGTTCACGCGGCGCGGCGGCGGATTCACCTACCTCGGGCTGCTGTTCATCATCTGCGTGCTGGCGATGACGGCGGCGATGGCGGGCGTGGTCTGGAGCACCGTGCAGCGGCGTGAAAACGAGCGCGAGCTTGTCTTCATCGGCAGCCAGTTCCAGGCGGCCATCGAGCGCTACCACCAGCGCTCCAAGGGCGCCAGGCCGCAGTACCCGCGCCGCCTCGAAGATTTGCTGCGCGACAGCCGCTCGCCGCAGGTTCATCGCGACCTGCGCAAGCTCTACACCGATCCCATGACCGGCGGCAGGCAGTGGGGGCTGATCCGCCTGCCGGACGGCGGCATCGTCGGCGTGCACAGCCTGTCGAGCCGGGTTCCGTTCGAGCGCACGTTCGTCGCTGCCGGGCTTGCATTTCCACTCGCCAAGACGTACCGGGAGTGGCGCTTCATTGCGCCCAGCGCGGTCGATCTGCTCGGCCCGCCGGCAACCGTGGATGCTGCGGCATCGGCTGCGTCACGGCGTCCGCCGCAAAGCGATCCCGCCCGGAATGCGGAGCCGGTCGCGCCGCCCTCGGTCGAAGAGGAAGCGCCCGCGCCGGCCGCAGCCGTGCGGCCACCCAGGCAAGAGGACTACCGCACGCGCACGCCCGAAGCCTGCAGCCGCATCGCCGCGTACGACCAGCAGGTTTGCCAGCAGCCAGGCACCGGTGACGCAGAGGATGCCGATCGCGCATGCCAGGACTCTGCGGTTCGGCGCGCCGTGGCCTGCTCGCTCGGCGATGCCGGCCCGCTGCCGCCGTTGGTTCGGCGCGGAAACTGAGCGCTCGACAGGGTCCGAAAGGGCCATGGGCTCGTGACCGCCATGACTTATTCGAAACGCAGTGTCCGGCCACGCGAAGCAGCGTTGTGCCCTCGATGATTTGTCATCAAGTGACGCAAGAATTCGGTGGTTGAGCCGTCTGCGCAAGTGCAGGGGTGTCTGCTCGTTGTTCCGTCCTTCCCTCGCTTGCCCGTCCGATGCTTCCTGTTTCGATTCCTGTCCCGCATCACAAGGTCCCGCGCCCGTGGCGGGCGTTGCCCCGGCGCATTCGGTGGCATGGGTTCGGCTTGCTCCTGCTGTCGCTCGTGAACCTGGCCGCGCATGCGCAAAGCGACACCGCCGCCGCTGCGCCGCCGGTCGCCCGGTTCGATGTGTTCGAGTACCAGGTCGAGGGCAACACGGTGTTGTCGACCGAACGCATCGAGCGAGCCGTCTACCCCTTTCTCGGCGAGCAGCGAACGGTGGCCGATGTCGACGCTGCGCGCCTCGCGCTCGAGGCGGCCTATCGCGATGCCGGTTACGGCACGGTGGTGGTCGACACGCCCGAGCAGCGCATCACCGATGGCGTGGTCATCCTGCAGGTGGTGCAGGCACCGGTCTCGCGACTGCGCGTGGTGGGTTCCAGGTATTACTCGCAAGGGCGCATCCTCGCGAAGGTGCCCGCGCTCGCCGAAGGGCAGGTGCCCAACTTCAAGGAAGCGACCGAACAACTCGCCAGCGTCAACCGCAGCGCTGACCGCCGCGTGACGCCGCTGTTGCGACCGGGCAAAAGTGCCGGCACCACCGAAGTCGATTTAATGGTGGAAGACAAGTTTCCGCTGCACGCCAGCGTGGAGTTGAACAACAAGTACAGCGCCAATACCACGAAGTCGCGGTTGCTCGCCTCACTGCGCTACGACAACCTTTGGCAGCGCGAGCACAGCGTTGGCGTGCAGGTGCAGGTGTCCCCCGAGGACACGAGCCAGGTGCAGGTTCTGTCGGGCTCGTACACGGTGCCCGCGGGAACCGGCTTGTGGGTGTTCTCCGCGATCCGATCCAACAGCAGCACGGTCGCCGGCGTGGGCGACACCACGGTGTTCGGCCGCGGCAGCATCTACGGCGTGCGCAGGGTGTTGGTGCTCGACGGCAGCGACACGCTGAACCACACCCTCAGCCTCGGTGCGGACTACAAGAGCTTCAAGGAAAGCGTCAGCGTGGGCAACAACCTCGGCTTCGACACGCCCATCAGCTACCTGCCGCTGAACGCCGCCTACTCGGCCACGATCACCGACAAGCAAGGTGCCTGGCAGGCCGGCGGCGGCGTGGTGGTGGCGCTGCGCGGGCTGGCCAGCCGACAGGCGCAGTTTGCAGACAAGCGATACCTGGCTCAAAGCAACTTCTCGATCTTCAAGTTCGACATCGCACGCACCCAAAGCCTGCCGCGCGACCTCACGCTGTTCGGCAAGCTCGAAGCGCAGATCAGTGATCAGCCGCTGATCAGCAACGAGCAGTTCGTGGCTGGCGGAGTCGACAGCGTGCGTGGCTACAGCGATGCCACGGCGGTGGGTGACAAGGCCTTGCGCGGCTCGCTCGAACTGCGCAGCGGCAACCTCGCGCCTGAACGCTGGAGCCTGGTCGCAGGCCTGCGCGCGCATGCCTTCGTCGAAGGCGCGGCGCT
>JANNEI010000613.1:0-11986 GCA_031378565.1 Burkholderiales bacterium | reverse complement strand
TGGTCGGCGAGGTGCTGAAGGTGATGCGCGACCTGGCGGCCGAGGGCCGCACGATGATCGTCGTGACGCACGAGATGGGCTTTGCCACCGAGGTGTCGAGCCAGGTCGTTTTTTTGCACCAGGGGCTGATCGAAGAGCAGGGCGACCCGCGCGAGGTGCTGACGCAACCGCGCAGTGAACGCTTGCGCAAGTTCCTGTCGGGCAAGCTGAAGTAGCGCGGCAGCGGCCTGCACTCAACCGGCATGAACGCGACGAATGCGACCCCGCCCGAGCGCCGCCTGGCTGCGCGCCAGCCAGTGCCGGCGCGCCCCGAGCGCATCGCCTTTCTGCTGCTGCCGCGCTGCTCGCTGATGGCATTGGGCAGTGCGCTGGACGCGCTGTTGCAGGCCAACGCGGCGAGTGCGGCCAACCAGCGCGATGCGTTGTACGACACGCTGCTGGTGTCGGCCGACGGCAAGCCGGTGAATACCGGCAGCGGTGCCGTCGTGGCGGTGGACATGGCGTTGAAGGACCTGCCCGGTCTGGACGGCTTGTTCGTGGTCAGCGACACCCCCGTGCCGCAGGCCGGCTTCGATGCCGCGGTGGCGCAGTTGCAAGAGTGCGCTGAACGCGTGCGCCTGTTCGGCGGCATCGGCACCGGGGCCTGGTTGCTGGCCCGCGCCGGGCTGCTGCGCGGCCACCGTGCCACGTTGCACTGGGCCTACGCCTCGCTGCTGGCCGAGACATTTCCCGACACCGTGGTGTCGTCCAACGTGTTCGAGGCCGACCGCAATCGGCTCACCTGTGCCGGTGGCTATGCCGCCTTCGACATGATGCTGCACCGCGTCGGCGAAACCCACGGCCCCGAGATCGTGCAGCAGTTGCTGGGCACCCTCAGCCACGAGCGCCCGCGCGGGCCGAACGAGCCGCAGCGCGTGCCGCTGTCGGCGCGCATCGGCGGCGGCCAGCCCAAGCTCACCGAGGCGGTGGCGTTGATGGAATCGAACGTGGCCGAGCCGCTGGCGACCGAAGACATCGCCCGCCTCGTGGGTGTGTCGCGCCGGCAACTCGAACGGCTGTTCAAGCAGTACCTCGACAGCCTGCCCTCGCGCTACTACCTGGAGATGCGGCTGAACCGAGCGCGCCAGTTGCTGCAGCAGACCAGCCAGTCCATCTTGCAGGTGGGGCTGGGCTGCGGCTTTTCGTCGGGGCCGCATTTTTCGAACGCCTACCGGGCGCACTTCGGCGTCACGCCGCGCGAGCAGCGCAGCCAGCGGGTCGGGGTCACCCGTCAATTGCAAGGAGAAGTCTCGTGAACGAATGGCTCGTGCTGCGACCGTGCCGGTTGTCGGACCTGGGCGCAGTGGAACGCATTGCGGCGGCCAGCGCCATCGGCATCGGCTCGCTGCCGCCGGACCGCGAAAAGCTGTTCGAGAAGATTCGCGTCTCGTCGCACGCCTTCTCGGCCGAGGTGGACGTGAGCGGCGAGGAGAACTACTTCTTCGTCCTCGAAGACACCGCCAGCGGTGAGATCGTCGGCACCAGCGGGATTGCCGCGTCGGCGGGTTTCGGCGACCGCTTCTACAGCTACCGGAATGAATTCATCGTGCACGCCTCGCAAGAGCTGGACGCCTCCAACAAGATCCACTCGCTGCACCTGTGCCACGACCTCACCGCCAGTTCGCTGCTGACCTCGTTCTACATCGACCCCGCCTTCGAATCCGGTAAGTGGCCGCAACTGCTGTCGCGCGCCCGGCTGTTGTTCATGGCCGAGCACCCGCAGCGTTTCGCCGACCGGCTGGCCGCGGAGTTTCCGGGCCTGTGCGACGAGGCGGGCCGCTCGCCGTTCTGGGACGCGGTGGGTCGCCGCTTCTTCAACCTCGACTATCCGCAGGCCGAGCAGCTGGCGGGCGGCCGCAGCAAGAGCTTCATCGCCGAGCTGATGCCGCAGTACCCGGTGTACGTGCCGCTGCTGCCGCCGGACGCCCAGTTGGCGATCGGGCAGTTGCACCCGATCGGCGAGCTGCCGTTCAAGCTGCTGATGGAAGAAGGCTTCGACGCCGACACCTACATCGACATCTTCGACGGCGGGCCGACGGTGGACGCCCGTCTGCAAACCCTGCACACGCTGCGCCACAGCCGCCGTGTGCGGGTCGAGCGCTCGACCGACGGGCCGACCGCCGGCCTGCCGCACCTGGTCGCCAACACCGCGATGCAGGAGTTTCGCGCCACCCTGGTCGAGCTGCCGCGCGTCGAGGACGACGTGCTGAGCCTGCCGGCCGAGGTGCTGGAGCTGCTGGAGCTGGCACCGGGCGACGACGTTCGCGTGGTGCCGCTGCACCGGGAAGGCGATTGACATGAGCGCACCCCTGCTGACCGTTCGCCCCATCGCCGACAGCGACGCCGTGGCCTTCAAGGCGCTGCACGGCCGCTGCGACGATGCCGCCGTGCGCGGTCTCGTCCGGCAATCGCAGGCCGCCTTCGAGCTGGACGGCCCCGGCCCGCAGCGCCGCGTGTTCGTGCTGCACGACGGCAGCCAGTTGCTGGGTGCCGCGACCCTGGCCGGCAGCATCGGACTGGACCTGCCGCGCTCGAGCTTTCGCGCGGGCGTGGTGGTGCACGCGTCGGCCGAACTGAAGCTTTTCAACCGGGCCGACACGCTGGTGCTGTCGAACGACACCACCGGCTGCGCTGAAATCGGCGTGCCGTTGATGGCCAGCGCCGACTCGCTGAAAGCACCGCAACGCCTGCTGATCGACGCGATGCTGTTGCACGTGGCGGCGCAGCCCGACGCCTTTGCACGGGTCATCGTGTCGCAGTTGCCGGGGGTCACGCTGGCTGGCGGTGCGTCGCTGTTCTGGAACGGCCTGGGCCGGCACTTTCATGCCGGCGACGTGCCGCCGCACGACAGCTTTTTCCCTTCGGCCGAGCGCAGCCACATCGCCCGGCTGCTGCCCAAGCACCCGCTGTACAGCTCGTTCCTGGGTGTCGAGGCGCAGGCCTGCATCGGCCAGCGCGCCACCTCGGCGCGCGTGGTCGCCGAGGCCTTGCAGGCGCAGGGCTTTCGCTACCGCGGCCACGTCGGCATCTTCGACGGCGGCCCCATCGTCGAGGCCGACGTGGCCGACCTGCACGCGGTGCGCGGCAGCCTGTCGATGGCGGTGCGCATCGAGGCCGGCGAGCATGCGCGGGCCTGTCTGGTGGCGCCGATGCATCGGCCCGGACACGGTGCATCGCTGGTGCTGGCCACGCTGTCCGACGGGGCGCTTTGCGTGGCTCCAGGCACCGCTTCGGTGCTGGGCGTGGAGGCCGGCCAGCGCGTGCGGGTGTTGCCGCAGGGAATGGGCCACGCCGACCCGGCTTGAGCGTTTCGAATCGGTGTGGCGCGCCCCCGACGCCAGCGTCATTCGCTGTCGAGGTTGCGACCCCAACTTGCAGCTTTGCGACCGACGGGCAGCAACCCTCGTTACAGCCGCGCGGCCGCCCGGTAGATTGAAAGTGACGAACAGTTACGCCCCGTTCCTTCACTTTCATCCAGCCCCAAGGCACGCCATGACGACCCCACAAAAACGCCGCACCTTCGTGATGCAGCCCTGCGCGCAAGCCGCCCTGATCGCGGTCGGCATGCTGACCCTGCAAGCGGCGCAAGCGCAGCAGAGTGCCGAGCCCGCCAGGCTGGAGCGGGTGGAAATCACCGGCTCGTCGATCAAGCGGATCGATGCCGAAACCGCCTTGCCGGTGCAGATCCTGAAGCGAGAGGACATCATCAAGAGCGGTGCCACGACCGCCACCGAACTGCTGACGAAAATCTCGGCCAACACCGCCGCGGTGACCGACGGCGTGAGCTTCACCGACGTGGGTGCGCAGCGCGGCTTCAACGGTGCCAACCTGCGCGGCATCGGCACCTCGTCCACGCTGGTTTTGCTGAACGGCCGGCGCATCGCCAACTACGCGCTGCCTGGCAGCAATTCGGGTGTCGACCTGAACGCGATTCCGGTGTCGGCGCTGGACCGCGTCGAGGTTCTGAAAGACGGGGCCTCGGCGATTTACGGTGCCGACGCGATCGGCGGCGTCATCAACTTCATCACCCGGCGCGATTACACCGGGCTCGACTTTGCGGCGTCCACCTACATCACCCAGCATGGCGGCGCGGGCAAGAGCACGGCCACGCTGTCGGGCGGCATCGGCAACATCACCACCGACCGCTACAACCTGATGGCCACGCTGGACATTCAAGATTTGAAGCCGCTGCGCTCGAAACAGCGCGAGTTCGCACGCACCGCATTCCGCCCGGACGAAGGCGTGGACTTCACCAGTTCCAACACCTTCCCGGCCAACATCGACGGGCCCAACGGCCGCGTCAACCCGACCGCGCCAGCCTGCAACCCGCCATTCACCTTGCCGTCGGGCGGCTCCAACAAGTACTGCTTCTACGACTACCAGCAAGACACCGAGATCTACCCCGAAGCGAAGAAGATCGGCATCACGGCGCGCGGTGAATTCGCGCTCACGCCCGACCACACGCTGTTCGCCGAGATGCTGATCGCGAACAACGAGACCACGTATCGAATTTCACCCGGCACCGCCCGCCTGACCTACCCGTCGGCCGGCAAGTACTACCCGACCGGCCTGGGGCTGTCGGGGAACCTGCGCATCCGCTGGCGCACCGAAGCCGGCGGCAACCGGACCAACCAGGTCAGCAGCGACAACCAGCGACTCGTCTTCGGTGCCAAGGGCCTGCTCGGCGGTTGGGACTACGACGCGGCGGTCAGCCACAGCGTGAACCATGTGGTGGACAACTACGTCCAGGGCTACTTCAGCGACTCGCTGCTGCGCACCGTGTTCGCCACCGGTGACATCAACCCTTTCGGTGCCAGCGACGCGGCCGGCACCGCCTTGCTGCAAAGCGCCAAGATCAGCGACAAGGCGCGCGACTCGACCGGCAAGACCACCAGCATCGACGGCAAGCTGTCGAAGGAAATCTTCAACCTGCCGGCGGGTGCGGTGTCGCTGGCCGTGGGCGGCGAGGCGCGGCGCGAGCAAATGGACTTCCAGCCGTCGGCGCTGTTCGCGTCGGAAGGCATCTTCAACGAAGGCACGGCCACCGCGCTGAAGGGCACGCGCAACGTGAAGGCGGCATTCGCCGAAGTGAATATCCCGGTGCTGAAGAACCTGGAAGCGCAACTGGCCGCGCGCCACGACCGCTACAGCGACTTCGGCGGCACCACCAACCCGAAGGTCGGCATGCGCTGGCAGCCGGTCAAGCAGGTGATCGTGCGCGGCTCCTACGGCCAGGGCTTCCGTGCGCCCACGCTGCCCGACCTGTACGACGCGCAGCGCACCGGCCAGACCAGCGGCCTGTACCTGGACACCAAGCGCTGCGTCAACGGCGTGCCCGCGCCCGGAGCAGACGCCACCGATTGCATCAAGGACCAGTTCGCCACCGTCACCGGCGGCAACCCCAAGCTGAAGCCCGAGAAGTCCAAGCAGCTCTCGCTCGGCGTGGCGGTGGAGCCGGTGACGGGCGTGACGATGACCGCCGACTACTGGAAGATCAGGAAGACCGACGTGATCGGCAACATCGGCGAGGGCACGGTTTTCGACAACCTGGGCCGCTACGACCCGCAGTTCGTGACCCGCGGCCCGGCCGACCCGCTGTTCCCGAACACGCCCGGGCGCATCACCAGCATCACGCTGCTGTCCGACAACCTGGGCAAGCTGAACACGTCTGGCATCGACGTGGGCGTCGACTGGCGCGGGGCACCCACCGCCTACGGACGCTTCGGCGTATCGGCCCAGGGCACCTACGTGATGAGCTACGAGAAGCAGGCCGAACCCACCGGGTCGCCGATCAACAACGTCGGCGTCTACGTGAACGACCAGGCCGTCCAGCGCTGGCGCCACACCATCTCGTTCAATTGGGATCAGGGCCCGTTCGGTGCCACGCTGTCGCAGACCTTTCTGCTCGGCTACACCGACCAGAACCTGAACCTGGCGGGCGAACAGCGCCGGGTCGGCAACTACGAGCTTTGGGACCTGAGCGGCAGCTACCGCCCCACGCAGGCGCTGACCCTGCGCGCCGCGATGCGCAACCTGTTCGACCGCAACCCGCCGTTCTCGAATCAGGCGTTCTCGTACCTCGCCACCTACGACGCCTCGTATGCCGACCCGCGCGGGCGGGCGCTGAGCCTGAGCTTGTCGTACGCGTTCAAGTGACGGTTCGAAGCATGGTGCAGAGTTCTGTCACGCGTAGCGCAGTTCCCCCGCCTTGCCGCTGAACACCCGGTACGCAAAAACGGTGTAACCGGCGATGGCGGGCACCGAGATCGAGACGCCGATCAGGATCACCTTCAGCGCGGCCGGCGAACTGGCGGCTTGCCAGAGCGTGAGCTTGTCCATCACCACGTACGGAAAGATGCTGTAGGCCAGGCCGAAGAAGCCGAGCACGAACACCAGCACCACCAGCATGAAAGGCAGCCAGCTGAGCTTGTCGCTGTCCGGCCCGGCCACCTGCTTCGAATTGAGAAGTGCACGCACCCCCAGCAGGGCCAGCACCGAGATCATCGGGATCGGCATCAGGCCGATGAAGGCGGGCAGGGTGAACCAGCGTTCGCGCACTGTCGTGCTGACCCACGGCGTGGCGATCGAGATCAGACCGATGCCGATCACCACCGGTGGCCAGGCCATGCGGGCCCAACGCGCCGCCAGTTGCTGCAGTTCGCCTTCGGTTTTCATGATCAGCCAGCAGGCCCCCAGCAGCACGTAGGCCGCCGGAAGCGCCAGCGCGATGGCCCCGGCGAAGGCGTAGTACGACCAGCCCTCGGCCAGCCCGGTGATGTAGCGGCCGAGCATCCAGCCCTGCGACAGCGCGGCCAGGCCGGAGCCGGCGATGAAGGCGCGGTTCCACATCAGCTTGTGGTTGTCATGCGCCTTGACGCGAAAGTCGAACGCCACGCCGCGCAGGATCAGGCCGACCAGCATCAGCGCCACCGGCAAATACAGCGCAGTCAGCACGACGCCATGCGCCTTCGGGAAGGCGATCAGCAGGATGCCCACGCCGAGCACCAGCCAGGTTTCGTTGGCGTCCCAGAACGGGCCGATCGAGGCCACCATCACGTCGCGTTGCGTCGGGCTGGCGCGGTGCATCAACATGCCCACGCCGAGGTCGTAGCCGTCCAGCACCACATAGACCAGCATCGACACGCCCATCAGCGCCATGAAGATCACTGGCAGCATCAGGTCGAAGCTCACGCCGCGGCTCCGGGAGTGATCGATATGTCGTTCAACGTGCCTGTGCCTGCAGGCCCGACCGGCATCTCGACCGGCTTTTCGGCCATGTACTTCAGCACGGCGATGTAGGCCACGATCAGCGCGCCGTACACCGTCATGTACAGCGCCAGGCTCAGCGCGATCATCGGTGCCGGCACGTTGGAGGCCACGTCGGCGGTGCGCAGCAGCCCGTAGACGATGAAGGGCTGGCGGCCGATCTCGGTCACGTACCAGCCGGCCACGGTGGCCACCCAGCCCGAAAATGTCATCGTTGCCAGCACCCACAACAGCGGCCGAGGCAGGCGCTCGGCGACCCAGCCACGCCGCCAGTACAGCCAGCATCCGAGCCAGCTCATCGCCAGCATCAGCATGCCCACGCCCACCATCACGCGAAAACCGAAGAACACCGGTGCCACAGGCGGATGCGCGCCCTTGAAATCGTTGAGTCCTCTGATCTCGCCGTCCGGGTCGTGGGTCAGGATCAGGCTCGCCAACTTCGGAATGGAGACGGCGTAATGGTTGCTGCGCGTGGCCTCGTTCGGCCACGCGAACAGCAGCAGCGGCGCGCCTTTCTCGGTCTCCCACACGCCCTCCATCGCGGCCACTTTCTGCGGCTGGTGCTTCAACGTGTTCAAGCCGTGGAAGTCGCCCACCACGATTTGCAGCGGGATCAGCAGCGCACCGAGCGTCAACCCGAAACGCAGGGCGGTGTCGGTCGAATCGTTGGTCGTCTTCCGCAACACCTGCCAGGCACTGATGCCGGCCACCAGGAACGCCGCGGTCAGGCCCGAGGCGATCAGCATGTGGGTGAAGCGGTACGGGAAGGACGGGTTGAACACCACCTCGATCCAGCTCGTCACGTGGAACTCGCCGGCGATGATTTCGTAACCCGTGGGCGTCTGCATCCAAGAGTCGAGGCTGAGAATCCAGAATGCGCTCATCGTGGTGCCGAAGGCCACCAGGAAGGTCGCGATGAAGTGCACCCGCTCACTGACCCGGCCGTGGCCGAACAGCATCACGCCGAGAAAGGTGGCTTCGAGGAAGAACGCGGTCAGCACCTCGTACCCAAGCAGCGGGCCGGCGATGTTGCCGACCTTCTCCATGAAGCCCGGCCAGTTGGTGCCGAACTGAAAGCTCATGGTGATGCCGCTGACCACGCCCATCGCGAAGGTCAGCGCAAACACCTTGGTCCAGAAGCGATAGGCGGTCAGCCAGGCGACGTTGTCGGTCTTGAGCCAGCGCCAGCGAAAGAACAGCAGCGTCCAGCCCATCGCGATCGAGATGGTCGGGAACAGGATGTGAAAGGTCATGTTGGCCGCAAACTGCACGCGGGCCAGGACGAGGGCATCCATCGGTGGCTTCCTTCAGTGGTTCGACATCAGCTTTGCGCCCAGAACACCGCGAACCAGCCTTTCTCGTCCAGCCAGCGCTGGCTGGATTGAAAGCCCGCCGCCGCCAGCAGCGCGGCGAAGCCGTCGACGGTGTACTTGTACGAGTTCTCGGTGTGCATGCGCTCGCCGGCCTTGAAACGGCGCTCGCCGCCGGGCCAGCGCACATGCAGGTCGCGGCGCGCTTCGAGGTGCATTTCGATGCGTGAACGCTCGGTGTTGAAGAGGCCGATGTGCTGCCAGTCGCGCGGCGAAAAGTCGCTGCCGATCAGCCGGTTCAGGTGCAGCAGCAGGTTCAGGTTGAAGGCGGCCGTGACACCCAGCGCGTCGTCGTAGGCGGGTTGCAGCAGCTCGGTGGCCTTGACCAGATCGACGCCGATCAGCAGCCCGCCGCCGGTGGCCTGCTCGCGAACCCCCGCCAGAAAGCTGCGCGCTTCGACCGGCGTGAAGTTGCCGATGCTCGAGCCAGGGTAGAAGAACACCGGCCGGCCGTCGATGCAGTTCGCAGGCAGCCGCAGGGACTGCGAAAAGTCCAGGCCGATGCCCATCACGTCGAGCGCAGGGTGCGCGCGCTGCACCGTGCGCAGCGCCTCACGCAGGAAGTCCACCGAAATATCGACCGCCACATAGCGCACCGGTTGCAACGCCGGCATCAGGCCCATCGCCTTGGCGCAGTTGCCGGCACCCAGGTCGATCAGCGTGCCCACGCTGCCGATGGCCTGCGCCATGTGGTGGGCGTGCGCCGACAGGATGGCCGCTTCGGTTCGTGTGGGGTAGTACTCGGGCAGTTCGGTGATCGCCTCGAAGAGCCGCGAGCCGAGCGCGTCGTAAAGAAATTTCGGCGAGGTCTGCGCCGGCGTGGCAGTCAGCCCGCGGATCAGCTCGTCTCGCGCCGCCGCGTGGTCGGCCCGGTCGACCTGGATGAACTGCGGCTCGCGCGAGGCCGGGGCGGGTGGCGCGGTGGTCAGGGCAGCAGGGTTCAAGCGGTGGCCTTCAGTGGGTTGTGGGCCGCATTGCGGGCAGGGCGCTGCGGATTTGCCTAAGATGCGCGACGTGCAACGCAGCCGGCCCCCATTTTGACGGGCTTTGGCACTCGGCCTTGCACTGTCTTCCCATTCACCGCACGAGGAACGCCATGATCAGCCTGTCTCCATCCCGCACCCTGAAATCCCTGATGACCTGCGCACTGATGGGCTTTGCCGCCGTCAGCCATGCGCAGCAAGTCCTGCGCGTCACCGCCATTCCGGACGAATCGCCGACCGAACTGGCGCGCAAGTTCGAACCTCTGGGCAAGTACCTGGAAAGCAAGCTGGGAATGAAAGTGGAGTTCACGCCGGTCACCGACTATGCCGCCGCTGTGGAAACCCTGGTGAACAAGAAGATCGACCTCGCCTGGTTCGGGGGCTTCACCTTCGTGCAGAGCTCGGTGCGTTCGAATGGCAAGACCATTCCGCTGGTGCAGCGCGAAGAAGACACCGTCTTCAAGTCGGTGTTCATCACCTCGAAAGACAGTGGAATCACCAAACTCGAAGACCTGAAGGG
Organism: Burkholderiales bacterium; assembly: GCA_031378565.1. Classification (GTDB taxonomy): domain Bacteria; phylum Pseudomonadota; class Gammaproteobacteria; order Burkholderiales; family Burkholderiaceae_C; genus JANYJJ01. Next base: position 1,808 of record JANNEI010000613.1, on the reverse strand, counting down.
CAAGACGCTGAGCTTCGGTTCGCAGTCCAGCACCTCCGGTCACCTGATGCCGCGCAGCTTCTTGCTGGCCGCGAAAGTCGACCCCGACAAGGACCTCAAGCGCGTCAGCTTCTCGGGTGCGCACGACGCGACGATTGCCGCCGTGGCCAGCGGCAAGGTGGATGCCGGCGCACTCAACGTGTCGGTGTGGAACAAGTTCGTCGAAGACAAGAAGGTCGACACCAACGAGGTGAAGGTGTTCTACACCACGCCTTCTTACTTCGATTACAACTGGACCGTGCATGCCGACATGCCGGCCGCGCTGCGCGAGAAGATCACGCGCGCCTTCCTGGACCTGAACCCGGCCACGCCGCAGGGCGCGGAGATTCTGAAGCTGCAACGCGCAGCCAGATTCGTGCCGACCCAGGTCGAAAACTACAGCGGCATCAAGACTGCCGCCGAGAACGCCGGCTTGCTGAAGTAGCGCAGCGGCCCGCGCTTTCCGGCCCGCCCGCCAACCTGCCTGCCCGCTCGTTTGCCCGATATCCAGCTCACCCGCGTCAGCGTGCGGCACCCTGCCGCGCGCTCCGACGTGCTCGCGGTCCACGGCATCGAGCTGGCGGTGGAGCGCGGTGAGGTGGTGGCCATCATCGGCCCGTCTGGTGCCGGCAAGACCACCTTGCTGCACGCGATGGCGTGCGCGCTGAAGCCGGTCGAGGGCGAGTTGTTGCTGCTCAACGTGCGGCCCTGGTCGTTGTCGCGACGCGCCCTGCACCGCCTGCGCGGCCGGCTGTTCCTGGCCCCCCAGGTGCCGCCGTTGCCGCCGCGCCAGCGGGTCGTCACCGCGGTGCTGGCCGGGCAGCTCGCGCAGCGCGGTTTCTGGTCCAGCCTGCGTTCATTGTTCTACCCGCAGGGCATGGATGCGGCGCGTGATGCGCTGGCGCAGTTCGACGTGGCCGACAAGTTGTTCGAGCGCGTGGACCGACTGTCCGGCGGCGAGCGGCAACGCGTGGGCCTGGCACGCGCCCTGGTGTCGGGCGCGGAATTGATTCTGGTGGACGAACCCTTGTCTGCGCTCGACCCCACGCGCTCGCAGCAGGCCATCACCGCGCTGGTGGGTGCCGCGCGGGCCAGCGGCGCCACCCTGGTCACCACCTTGCATCAGGTCGAGGTGGCACGCGCGCACTTCGAGCGCATCGTCGCGTTGCGCGACGGCCGGATGGTGTTCGATGCGCCGGCTGCCGCGGTCACCGACGACATGCTGCGCCAGTTGTATGCCGACCATGAAGACGAGTTGACCGAGCGCCTGGAGGGTGCCGCACCGTTCTCGGACCCGAGCCCCGACGGCGTCAGCGTGCTGCGGCCCGTCACCTGCCGTTGACCCAAGCGACCATGCAGGCCAGCCTGACCGCACCCCGGCTGCGCGACCCCGCGGCAGCCAGTCGCTGGGGCGCGCTGCTGATCGGCGCGGTGCTGCTGTGGCCGCTGCTGGTGTGGACCGAGTTCAAGCCCTGGGAGATGTTCGACGCGCGCAGCCTGAAGTCCACCGCCCGGTTCCTGTCCGACTTCGTGCCGCCGAAGCACGACGCAGCATTTCTGACGCTCATGCTGGCCGAGACCTGGCGCACCGTCGCCATCGCCACCGCCGGCCTCACGCTGGCCTTCGTGGTGGCCGTGCCGCTGGCGCTGGTGTCCACCGCGCGGCTGTCTGTGTCGTCGCTGACCGGCCGCATGGCGACAGCGCCGTATGTGCTGCGGCAGGCGGCGCGCTGGTCGGCCATCGTGCTGCGCAGCATTCCCGAACTGGTGTGGGCGCTGATCTTCGTGCG
>JANNEI010000407.1:0-3750 GCA_031378565.1 Burkholderiales bacterium | reverse complement strand
GCCTGGTGGTGGGTTCGGTGTCGGGCGGGTGCGTCGAGGACGACCTGATCGACCGCGTGCGCCACGGTGAACGGGTCGACAAGCCATCCCTCATCACCTACGGCGTCAGCAAGGAAGAAGCGGCGCGCTTCGGCCTGCCGTGCGGCGGCAACCTGCGCCTGGTGCAGGAGCCGCTGACCCGTGTGGACTGGATCGACGAGGTGCTGTCGCGCACCGCGCGGCATGAACTGGTGGCACGCACCTTGAATCTCGACACCGGTGTCGTCAGCGTGCAGGCCGCATCGCGCGGCGAGAAATTCGAGTTCGACGGCAGCGTGCTGCGCGCGCTGTTCGGCCCACGCTGGCGGCTGCTCATCATCGGTGCCGGGCAACTCTCGCGTGTGCTCGCCAGCATGGCGCTGGCGCTCGACTTCGAAGTGATCTGCTGTGACCCGCGCGAGGAATACAACCTCACCTGGGACATCCCCGGCAGCCGCTTCAGCAAGGCCATGCCCGACGACCTGGTGATCGAGATGCAGCTCGACCCGCACAGCGCGGTGGTGGCCGTCACTCACGACCCCAAGCTCGACGACCTGGTGCTGCTGGAGGCGCTGAAGTCACCCGCGTTCTACGTCGGCGCGCTCGGCTCGCGCAGCAACACGGCGGCCCGAAAAGAGCGTCTCGCGCTGTTCGACCTGAGCGCCGCCGAGATCGAACGCCTGCACGGCCCGATCGGCCTCGACCTGGGGAGCAAGACGCCGGCCGAAATTGCGGTGTCCATCATCGGCGAGATCGTGGCGGTGAAGAACGGCGTCGCCTTGACGCAGAAAAAGGAAGGCTCGGCGATGCCGCAGAGCAGCGGTGTATTTGCGAATCCACGCGGGTGACAGGCCCATGATTTCGCAACGACGCATCCCGCTTCGACACCGGCTCGCCGTGCTCACTGCCGCCGTGAGCGCCGCAGCGGGCGCGATGGCGCAAGACGCGGTGCGCCTTGAACCGGTGGTGGTCACCGGCTCCGTCATCGAACGCCGATTGGCCGACGCGCCCTATGCGATCGACGCGGTGAGTGCCGAAACATTGCGCGCGGGCGGCCCCATGGTCAACCTGTCGGAAGCGCTGGCGCGCGTGCCGGGCCTCACGGTCAACAACCGCAACAACTATGCGCAAGACCTGCAGATCAGCTCGCGCGGTTTCGGCGCGCGCGCCGGCTTCGGCGTGCGCGGCCTGCGCCTGTACACCGACGGCATTCCCGCCAGCATGCCGGACGGGCAGGGCCAGGTCACGCATTTCGACCTGGCAGGGGCGCAGCGCATCGAGGTGCTGCGCGGGCCGTTTTCGGTGTTGTATGGCAACAGCTCGGGCGGCGTGATTGCGCTGTTCGGCAATGCGCCAACCGAGCGTCGGGTGGGGCTCGATGTCGATGTCGGCAACTTCGGCCTGCGCCAGTTGCGCCTGGGCGTGCAGGCCCCGCTGAGCGACGCGCTGGACGTGAAGGCCCAGGTCTCGCAGTTCGAGACGGTCGGTTTCCGCCCGCACGCCGAAGCACGGCGCACGCTGGGCAACGTGCGCCTGGGCTGGCGCGGCGAGCGCGACCGCGTGACGCTGCTGGCCAGCGACATTGGCCAAAACGCCGACGACCCGCTGGGGCTAAGCCGCGCGCAGATCGATGCCGACCCGCGCCAGACAACGCCGCAGGCGACCACCTTCGACACCCGCAAGACCGCGCGACAAACGCAGGTCGGCGCTCGCTGGCAACACGCCTTCTCAGGCGACGGGGCCTTGCGTGAAAGCGCGGTCACCGCCTATTCCGGTTCGCGCGGCGTGACGCAGTGGCTGGCGATTGCACCGGCCACCCAGGCCGGGCCGAAGAATGGCGGCGGCGTGGTCGACTTCGACCGCACGTATCAGGGCGTCGATGCGCGCCTGACCTGGCGCTGGACCGGCGTCGATCTGGTCGCGGGTCTGGCCGTCGAGAAGCAAAGCGACGAGCGCCGCGGCTTCGAGAACTTCACCGGCACCGGCCCAGGCCAGGTGCTGGGTGGGACCGGCAAGCAGCGCCGCGACGAGACCAACACGGTCGAGACGCGCGACATGTTTGTGCAGGCCGAGGCGCGCCTCAGCGACAGCGTGAGCGCCACCGCCGGCCTGCGCGGCGGCGACGTTCGCTTCAACGCCACCGACCGCTACCTGTCGAACGGCGACGACTCCGGCGCGCTGAAGTTCCGCTATGCGAATCCGGTGCTCGGCCTGAGCTGGAAGCTGCAGCCCGGGCTGACATTGCACGCCAGCGCGGGGCGCGGCTTCGAATCACCGACGCTGAACGAACTGGCCTACCGACCCGACGGCAACGCCGGTTTCAACGATGCATTGCAACCGCAGACGAGCCAGCAGGTCGAGCTGGGCGCGCGCTGGAATCAGGCGGGCCTGAGCGTCGATGCCACGCTGTTCCATGCGCGAACCGACAACGAGATCGGCGTGCTGACCAACGCCGGCGGTCGTGCGACGTTCCAGAACGTGGGCCGCACGCGGCGTCAGGGGGCCGAGTTGGGGCTGGGCTGGCAAGTGGCGCGCGGCTTGCGCTGGCAACTGGCGCTGACCTGGCTGGATGCCACCTACTCCGACAACTTCCTGACCTGCGCCGGCCTGCCGTGCACCACCGCCACGCTGAACGTTCCCGCGGGCAACCGGATCGCCGGCACGGTCGCGCGCAGTGCCTTCAGCGAGCTGGCATGGCGCCCCTGGGCCGACCAGCCGACCACGTTCGCCGTCGAGTGGCGGGCGCAGGGCCGCACCGCGGTCAACGACGTCAACAGCGATTTCGCTGGCGGGTTTGCCGAGGCCAGCCTGCGCGCATCGCACAGCTGGCTGCTGGGTGCCAACGCTGTCAATGGCCAGCGGCTCGAACTGCTGGCCCGCATCGACAATGTCGGCAACCGCCGCCATGTGGGCAGCGTGATCGTGAACGACAGCAACGGCCGTTTCTTCGAGCCGGCCGCGCCGCGCAGCGCGCTGCTGAGCCTGCGTTACAGCGCGGGGTTCTGATTGAACGCGCTGCGCTTCTGCGTCGCCGGGCTGCTGGCTTTTACCGCCTGCGTCGGCGGCCTTGCACACGCTTCGGACCGTCCGTTCCTGCTGACCTCGGGTGCCGCGGCTGAAGAAGACGACGACGGCGTGTGGTCGGTCGAATCGTGGTGGCAGCGCTCGGGCTCGCAGCGCAGTTTCACGCTGGCCGGTGAATACGCCTTCAATCCGACCACGTCGCTCCAGCTCGAAGCCTCGCGCGACCGCGAGCGCGACACGGGTGACAAGGCGAACGCGCTGGAGCTGGAGTTCAAGCACCTGTTCAACCACATCGCGCGGGACGGTTGGGGCTGGGGCGTCAATGTGTCGCTCACCTCGCTGAGCGCCAACGGCTCAGGTTGGCGTTCGCAAGGCTTCGCGGTCAAGCTGCCGTGGACGCTGCAGCTGCGCGACGGCGACGCCTTGCTGCACGTGAACGTCGGCCTGCAAAAGCAGCGCGATGAAAGGCGCGAGTGGGTGGCCTCCAGCGCCTTCGAGCACAAGCTGGGCAGCCGCACCAGCGCCTTCGTCGAAGTGGGTCGCGAAGACCGTCAGACGCTGCTGCACGGCGGTGTGCGGCACTGGCTGAAGCGCGACAAACTGGCGATCGACTTCAGCGTGCAGCAGGTGCGCGCAGGGGGCAGCACCACAAGCGGTGTGGTGATCGGCATCGGCTGGTACGACTTGTAGAACCGCTACCCTCCCGGC
>JANNEI010000383.1:0-3408 GCA_031378565.1 Burkholderiales bacterium | reverse complement strand
CAACGCACGCAACAACGCACGCCGTGCCCGTCCTGCCACCCGCATGAAGCCCACCGACCTGTCACTTCAATCCAACCCGACCGGCCAGCTCGAATGGCGCTGGCTGCTGACCGCCCTGCGCGACGACCACCTGATCAGCAGTGAAGACGCCGCGCGCACCGCCAAGCGCTTCGGCGGGGCCGACAGTTCGCAGCACCCGCTGATCCGGCTGGCCAGTGCCGGCCTGGTGCGCAAGGGAACGCACAAGCCGCTGGATGTCGAGGCGCTGACCGAGTGGCTGGCGGGCCGTTGCGGTCTGCCCTACCTGCGCATCGACCCGTTGAAGGTGGACGTGGGCCGGGTCGCCGAGGTGATGTCGATCAACTACGCCGAACGCCGCCGCGTGCTGCCGCTGCAAGTGGGCGCGCAAGATGTCACGCTGGCCACCTGCGAGCCGTTCGACATCGCATGGATGCCCGAGATTGCGGCGCACACGCGGCGCAACCTGAAGCTGGTGCTGGTCAGCCCGCTGGAGCTGCAGCGCTACACGACCGAGTTCTACACGCTGTCGCGTTCGGTGCGCGCCGCAGCGAAGAGCGGCGAGTCGTCGGCGATCAGCAACTTCGAGCAGCTGGTGGAACTGGGCCGCAGCAACAAGCAGCTCGACGCCAACGACCAGGGCGTGGTGCAGGTGGTCGACTGGCTGTGGCAATACGCCTTCGACCAGCGCGCGTCCGACATCCACCTGGAGCCGCGGCGCGAGCGCAGCGCCATCCGTTTTCGCATCGACGGCGTGATGCACACCGTGTATCAGCTGCCGCCCGGCGTGATGAACGCGATGATCGCGCGCATCAAGTTGCTGGGCCGCATGGACGTGATCGAGAAGCGGCGCCCGCTCGACGGCCGCATCAAGACCCGCAACCCCGATGGCGACGAAGTGGAAATGCGTTTGTCCACGCTGCCCACGGCCTTCGGCGAGAAGATGGTGATGCGCATTTTCGACCCCGACACCACGGTCAAGCCGCTCGACGCGCTGGGCTTCGGCAGCCACGACGTGAAGCGCTGGGAAGCCCTGGTGGCGCGCCCGCACGGCATCATCCTGGTGACCGGCCCGACCGGCTCGGGCAAGACCAGCACGCTCTACTCCACGCTGCGCCGGCTGGCCACCGACGAGGTGAACGTCTGCACGATCGAAGACCCGATCGAGATGATCCAGCCCGCCTTCAATCAGACACAGGTGCAGCCGGGCCTCGACTTCGGTTTTGCCGAGGGCGTTCGCGCGCTGATGCGGCAGGACCCGGACATCATCATGGTGGGTGAAATCCGCGACATCGACACCGCCGAAATGACGATCCAGGCCGCGCTCACCGGCCACCTCGTGTTCAGCACCCTGCACACCAACGACGCGGCCTCGGCCATCACCCGGCTGGTCGACCTGGGCGTGCCGCCGTACCTGATCAGCGCCACCGTGATCGGCGTGCTGGCGCAGCGCCTGGTGCGCACGTTGTGCACCAGTTGCAAGCAACCGGACCCCGCCGTCACCGCCCAGACGCTGGCCGATTTCGTCAAGCCCTGGCAGCTGAACGGCGCGGTGCATGCATACAAGCCGGTGGGCTGCCTCGAGTGCCGCATGACCGGCTACCGCGGCCGCTCCGGCCTGTTCGAGCTGCTCGCCATCACCGATGCCGCGCGCCCGTTCCTGCAGCCCGTTCCCGACACCGCCCGGCTGCGCCAGCAGGCCCTGGTGGACGGCATGCGCCCGCTGCGGCTGGCCGGTGCGATGAAGGTGGCCGCAGGCCTGACCACGCTGCTCGAAGTGATGAGCGCGACGCCGGCCTGGGAGTGAGTTGTCGGCTTCCCGTCAAGCGGGGGCGTTTGCTTCCCGTCAAGCGGGAAGGAGCCCTGCCGCGCTACGTGTAAACCACAGAAGCCCGCTGGGTCACGCTCCCTAGAATCGCCTGCAACCTGACCGCGTTGCGAGGAGCCACATTTTGAAGATCAAGAGTCAACGAGATTTCCTGTCCGGGCTGATGTTTCTGGTGGTCGGCATCGTGTTCGCGGTGGGTGCCACCAACTACAGCATGGGAACCTCGGCGCGTCCGGGTGCCGGCTACTTTCCGCTGATCCTGAGCGTCATCATGGCGATCCTCGGGGCCATCGTGTTGTTCAAGGCGCTGACGATCGAGACCGAGGGCGGCGATCCGATCGGCTACATCGCATGGCGGCCGCTGTTGGTCATCGTCGGCTCGATCGCGGTATTCGGATTGGCGCTGCCCCGGCTGGGCATGATCGCCACCGTGCCGCTGCTGATCGTGATGGTCAGCTTCGCGGGCGACGAGTTCAAGTGGAAGGGCGTGATCGTCGCCAGCATCGTGCTGACCGCGTTCGCCTGGTTCGTTTTCGTGTGGGGCCTCAAGCTCACGATTCCGTTGTGGCCCAGCTTCATCAAGTGAAGCAAGCGCGCACAAGAACAAGCACAAGAACGAGGCCTGACACATGGAACTTCTGAACAATCTGGCGCTGGGTTTCGGCGTGGCGTTCACCGCGCAGAACCTGCTGTACGCCTTCTTCGGCTCGGTGCTCGGCACCCTGATCGGTGTGCTGCCCGGCTTGGGGCCGGTGGCCACCATCGCGATGCTGCTGCCGTCGATCTACGCGCTCGACGCCACTCCGGCCCTCATCATGCTGGCCGGCATCTACTACGGCGCGCAGTACGGTGGCTCGACCACCGCGATCCTGATCAACGTGCCGGGTGAATCGAGTTCGGTGGTGACCGCGATCGAGGGCTACCAGATGGCGCGCCAGGGCCGCGCCGGGGCTGCACTGGCCGCGGCAGGGCTGGGCTCGTTCTTCGCCGGTTGCGTGGGCACGATCGTGATTGCCGCGTTTGCACCGCCGCTGACCGAACTGGCCTTCAAGTTCGGCCCGGCCGAGTATTTTTCGCTGATGGTGCTGGGCCTGATCGGTGCCGTGGTGCTGGCCTCGGGCTCGTTGCTCAAGGCCATCGCGATGATCATCCTGGGCCTGTTGCTGGCGCAGATCAACACCGACGTCATCTCTGGCACCGCGCGCTACAGCTTCGACATCCCCGAGCTCACCGATGGCATCGGCTTCGTGGTCATCGCGATGGGCGTGTTCGGCTTCGGCGAAATCATCGCCAACCTGGGCCAGCCGGCCGAACACCGCGAAGTGTTCACCAAGGACGTGAAAGGCCTGTGGCCGACCCGGCAAGACTTCAAGGAAGCCTGGCCCGCGGTGCTGCGCGGCACCGCGCTGGGTTCGTTGCTCGGCGTGCTGCCCGGCGGCGGCGCGCTGCTGTCGTCGTTCGCGTCGTACACGATGGAAAAGAAGATCGCCGGGGCCTCGGGCCGTTTCGGCAAAGGCGACATCCGCGGTGTGGCCGGCCCCGAGTCGGCCAACAACGCCGGC
>JANNEI010000380.1:0-10964 GCA_031378565.1 Burkholderiales bacterium | reverse complement strand
ACCGACCCGGCGGTCATCTACGGGCTGGGCGAGGCCTTCGACGGCAACCTGCGCAAGCGCGACCTGCTGGCCGACACGCCGTACAACACCTACACGCGCAACGGGCTGCCGCCGACGCCGATCGCCATGCCCGGCAAGGCGGCGCTGCAGGCCGCCGTGCGACCCGATGCCACGCGGGCGCTTTACTTCGTGGCGCGCGGTGACGGCAGCAGTGAATTCAGCGAGACACTGGCCGCGCATAATCGCGCCGTCAATCAGTTTCAACGCGGCAAACCATCGGGAAAGTAGCAGCAGTGACAGGTCGTTTCATCACGTTCGAAGGCATCGACGGTGCCGGCAAGTCGACCCATGTCGAGGCCGTTGCACAGCGCCTGCGCGAGCGCGGTGCCACGCTGGTGCTGACGCGCGAACCCGGCGGCACACCGCTGGCCGAGCGGCTGCGCGAAATGCTGCTGCACGCACCGATGGACACGTTGACCGAGGCCCTGCTGGTGTTTGCCGCCCGCCGCGACCACGTTGCGCAAGTCATCGCGCCCGCCCTGGCGCGCGGCGACACGGTGCTGTGCGACCGCTTCACCGACGCCACGTTCGCCTACCAGGGCGGTGGCCGTGGCTTCGACGCACAGGTGCTGGGCACGCTGGAAGCCTGGGTCCATGCCGATGTTCAACCCGACCTGACGCTGTGGTTCGACCTGCCCGCCGAACTGGCCGCCGAGCGACGCGCCGCGGCCCGCACGCCGGACCGCTTCGAGCAGCAGGAACCGGCCTTTTTCAACCGGGTGCGCGAGGGTTACCTGGCGCGCGCAGCGGCCGCACCACAGCGCGTTGTTCGCGTCGACGCATCGGTGGAACGTGCCGCCGTGGCGCGTCAGATCGACAGCATCCTGGAGGCGCGCCAGTGGTAGGCCCCGACGGCTCGATGCCGCTGCCCTGGCTGGCAGCGCCATTGCAGACCGCGCTGGCCACCCAGCGCTCGCATGCGCTGCTGGTGCACGGGCCGCGCGGGGTCGGCCAGTTCGAACTCTCGCTGGCACTGGCCCAGGGCTGGTTGTGCGAAAGCCCACTGCCGCCGAAGCCCTGCGGACGATGCGCGTCCTGCAAGCTGGTGCAGGCTCATTCGCACCCCGACCTGCTGGTGCTGCTGCCCGAGGCCCTGCGCGAACCGCTGGGCTGGCTGATGACTGGCGACGAAGACGGCGATGCTGCCGTCGCGTCGGACAAGTCGGCCAAGCGCAAGCCCAGCAAGGACATTCGCATCGACGAAGTGCGCCTGGCGGTCGCGTTTGCGCAGACCACGTCGGCCCGCGGGCGCTGCAAGGTGGTGCTGCTGCATCCGGTGGAGCGGATGAACGCCGCGTCGGCCAATGCCTTGCTGAAGACGCTGGAGGAACCCGCGGGCTCGGCGCGCCTGGTGCTCAGCACGTCGGCAGCCGAGTTGCTGTTGCCAACCCTCCGCAGCCGTTGCCAGGGCGTGCCATTGCAACTGCCCGAGGTGGAGGTCGCATCGCAGTGGCTGGCGGCACACGGCATGGCGCAGCCTGCGGTGTTGCTGGCGGCCACCGGGGGCCAGCCTCAGGAGGCCTTGCAATGGGCGGGCGAGGGCATCACCGCTGCCAGCTGGCTGGCCTTGCCCCGGCAACTGGCGCGTGGCGACGCAGGCACGCTCGCGGCGTGGCCGCTGCCGCGCGTGATCGACATGCTGCAAAAGCTGTGTCACGACCTGCTGCGCCAGGCGGTGGGCGCGCAGCCGCGCTACTTTGCGGCGTCCGCGCTGGGCGGCGGCGCCTCGCTGGACGAACTCAATCGGTGGTCGGTCGAACTGCAAGCGCAGGTCGAGCACGCCGAGCACCCGTGGAACGCCGGCCTCGTCGTGGATGCACTGGTGGCGCGGGCACGCGCTGCAACGGCGGTGCCCGCGGGGCCTGCGCCGGCACGAGGTGTTTCTGTACACTGACCGCATGAGTGAACCCGTCACCCGACCCAACGCGCCAAGCGCAACGGCACTGTCCGGCGGACCGCGGCCCAGCGTCATCCAGTTGGTGTTTCGTGAAAAGGGCGCGCTCTACGCCGCCTACATCACGGTGTTCTCCGAAGGCGGCTTGTTCGTGCCGACCACCCGCGACTACCGGCTTGGCGAGGACATCTACCTGCTGCTGTCGCTGCCCGACGATCCGCAGCGCTACCCGGTGGCGGGCAAGGTGTCGTGGATCACCCCGGCCAATGCGTCGGGTGGGCGCACGCAAGGTGTCGGCGTGCGCTTTCCGGCCGACGAAAAGACGCGGCACCTGAAGCTCAAAATCGAAGAACTGCTCGGCACGTCGATCTCATCCGCCAAGCCCACGCAGACCATCTGACGTGCCGCGGGGCGCTGACCCAGCGACGCCGCAGCCGACAATCCGATGCCGCCATGTTCGTCGACTCCCACTGCCACCTGAGTTTTCCCGAGTTGCACGCGCGCATCGACGAGATTCGCGCCGACATGCAGACCGCGCAGGTCGGCCGTGCGCTGTGCATCTGCACCACGCTGGAAGAGTTCGATCAGGTGCACGCGCTGGCAACGAGATACGACAATTTCTGGGCCAGCGCTGGCGTCCACCCCGACAACGAGGGCGTCACTGAGCCCACGGTGGCCGGTCTGGTCGCACTGGCCGCGAAGCCGCGCGTCGTCGCCATCGGCGAGACCGGGCTGGACTACCACCGGTTGAATGGACGCAGCGTGGCCGACATGGCCTGGCAGCGCGACCGTTTCCGCGTCCACATCGAAGCCAGCGGCCAGACCGGTTTGCCGCTGGTCATCCACACCCGCAACGCATCGGAAGACACGCTCGCCCTGCTTCGCGAGGCGGGTGCCTGCAACGGCGTGTTCCATTGCTTCACCGAAACGCAAGCCGTGGCCCGCGCCGCGCTCGACCTGGGCTTCTACGTGTCGTTCTCGGGCATCCTCACGTTCAAGACGGCGGGCGATCTGCGCGACGTGGCCCGCATGGTGCCGCTGGACCGCTGCCTGATCGAAACCGACAGCCCCTACCTCGCGCCGGTGCCACACCGCGGCAAGACCAACTCGCCGGCCTACGTGCCGTGGGTGGCCCGCCAGATGGCGGAATTGAAGGGCTGCAGCGTCGACGAGATGGCCGCAGTCACGAGCGGCAATTTCGAGCGCCTGTTCAGCCGCGTGACGCCGACCGCCAGGGAGCCGCAAGATGCTGCGAAAGTGCTTTGAGACGCTCGTCTGCCTTGTCTTTGCGATCGGTTCCGGCGCTGCGTTGGCGGGTTCGTACGAAGACTTCTTTGTCGCGATTCAGCGTGACGACCGCGGTGGCGTCACCGCCTTGCTGAAGCGCGGTTTCGACCCCAATTCGCGCGATCCCAAAGGCCAGGTCGGCTTGTTCGTCGCGCTGCAAAAAGAATCGCTGTCCGCCGCCGAGGCGCTGCTGGAATCGCCGGCCCTCGACGTGAACGCGCTCAACGAGAAGGGCGAGTCGGCCCTGATGATGGCGGCGCTGCGCGGCCGGCTCGACTGGTGCGAACGCCTGCTCAAGCGCGGGGCAACCGTCAACCAGCCCGGCTGGTCGCCGCTGCACTACGCCGCCACCGGACCCGAGCCCAGGACCGTCGCCTTGTTGATGGAGCGCGGTGCCAATGTCGAAGCCGAGGCCCCCAACCGGAACACGCCGTTGATGATGGCCGCACGTTACGGCTCAGCAGCGTCCGTCGATCTGCTGCTGGCCAAGGGTGCCGATGTCAAACGCAGCAACCAGGCGGGCTTGACCGCTGCCGATTTCGCCCGACTCGGCGGGCGCGAGGCGCTCGGGCAGCAACTCGACAAGCTTGCGCGCTGAGGCTCGAACAGTGCAGGGCTGCAAGCCGCAGCCGACACTGTTGTCAGGCATCTTCTGACGCCGAACTTGGCTGCGCACTGACTGAAGTTCCTGGCTGGGCTGCCTACAGTTCATGGCACCAACCCCGCAAGCCAGGAGCGCCCGCCATGCACAAGTCCGAACACACCGCCAACCCGTTTGCGTTGATGATGAATCCGGCCGCCATCCTGTACGCGATAGAGCATTCCGACCGACTGTGCGGCTTGCAAAGCCGCGTCTGCCGCCCGCTCGATCGTCCGCTGATCCCACGCCTGCCCAACGAGCTGACCGAGTTCGACCGAGCGGTGGACGCGGAAGACAGCGACGACTGATCCGCCGCGCCCTGTCGTCGCGCTCTGTCGTCGGGGAGGCATCCCCGGTTCACAATGTGCTCCGAGGACCCAGCACATGACGACCCAAGCGCTCTACCTGCAAAAGCGACTGTCCGCCGCCGACGCTGTGCGCCAGGTGCGCAACGGCGATTTCATCATCGTGCCGACCGGCGTCGGCGAGCCGCCGACCTTGCTGACGGCGCTGTCGGAACAGCGCCGCGATTTCCGAGACGTGAAGGTGGCGCAGATCCTGGCGATGCGCAAGTACGCCTACATCGATCCGGAGACAACGCAGCATGTTCGTCACGTCGCCTTCTTTTACGGCGGCGCGACCCGCGCGGGTGGGCAGGCTGGCTGGATCGATTTCATTCCGGGCTATTTCTCGGAGATTCCGGGCCAGATCGAACGCGGGCTGATCCCGGCCGACGTGGTCCTCAGCATGGCGTCGCCGATGGACGCACACGGCTATTTCTCGATCAGTCTGGGGGCCGACTACACCATGGCCGCGATCGCCCGCGCGCGCGCCGTGGTGCTGGAAGTCAACCCCAACGTCCCGTTCGCCTGCGGAAACTGCCACGTGCACATCTCGCAGGTTACGGCGCTGATCGAAAGCAGCGAGCCCGTGCTGGAGGTGGCACTGCCGAAGATCGGCCCGGTGCAAGAAGCCATCGGCAAGTACGTTGCCGACCTGATCGACGATGGGTCGACGCTGCAGATCGGCTACGGCGGCATCCCCGATGCGGTGGTCATGCAGCTCACCCACAAGCACGACCTGGGCATTCACACCGAGATGCTCGGCGACGGCATCCTGACGCTGGTGGAGAGCGGGGCCGTCACGAACCGGCGCAAGAACTACCTGCCGGGCAAGATGGTGGCCACCTTCGCCCTCGGCTCCAGCAAGCTCTACCGCCACATGGACCGCAACCCGTCGCTGGAAATTCATCCGGTCGACTTCACCAACGACCCGACGCTGGCCGGCTTGAACGACAACCTGGTCGCGATCAACGCCACCTTGCAGATCGATCTGCTGGGGCAATGCGGGTCCGAAAGCCTGGGGCATGCGCCGTATTCGGGCACGGGCGGGCAATCCGACTTCGTGCGGGCTGCCAACCGCTCTCGCGGCGGCAAGGCGTTCATCGTGTTGCCTTCGACCGCCAAAGGCGATTCCATATCGCGCATCGTGCTTTCGCTGGCGCCCGGCACGCATGTCAGCACCAGCAAGAACGACGTGAACCACGTGGTCACCGAGTACGGCGTTGCGCAGTTGCGGGGCAAGTCGGCCAGGCAACGCGCCACGGAACTCATCGCCATCGCGCACCCCGACTTCCGTGAAGAACTGACGGAGCAGGCGAAGCGCACGAACATGCTCTGACGCGAACGAGGCGGTCCTCTTGGCGGCAGATTCGAAGCTTGCAAGCTTCGCTGCGATCGCGGCCAACATCGCGATCGCCATCTCCAAGTTCCGTGACTCGTTCTTATCGAGCGGCGCCTTGCTCCGCTCAGGACTGTTCGCTGGCGCACAGACTGCGCGGCCCGGCGCTCCTATTCTGCGGTTTCGGCTCAGCCCGGTGCGCCCGCTTGCGCCCCTCGGAGACGATCCCGAACGAATCCTCAACAGAAAACCACTCCCGAGATCGCCTTCGTCCACGCTATGGTCTGGGCCGCCGGGAGCGCTCAACACAGGAACGGACATGAAGATACTGATGGTGCTGACATCCCACGACAAGCTCGGCAACACCGGCCGCAAGACTGGTTTCTGGCTGGAGGAGTTTGCCGCTCCCTACTATGCGTTCCACGACGCTGGAGCGCGGATCACGTTGGCTTCACCGCTCGGCGGCCAACCACCGCTGGACCCTACAAGCGACGACGCGGCTTCGCAGACCGACGCCACCCGCCGCTTCAAGTCAGACCCCGACGCACAGGCCGCGCTTGCAAGGACGCTCAAGCTTCGCGACGTGGCGGCTGGCAGCTTCGACGCCGTCTTCTACCCGGGCGGACACGGCCCGCTGTGGGACCTGGCCGAAGACGCGGCTTCGATTGCGCTGATCGAAACGATGCTTGCTGCCGGCAAACCGGTGGCTGCCGTATGCCATGCGCCCGGTGTGTTGCGGCATGTCAGGACTGCAGACGGCGAGTGCGTGGTGAAGGGCAGGGCGGTGACGGGTTTCACCAATTCCGAAGAGCGCGCAGCAGGGCTGTCCGAGGTGGTGCCCTTCCTGGTCGAAGAGATGCTCCGCAAGAGCGGAGGCAACTATTCAAAGGCGGCGGACTGGCAACCCCATGTCGTCAGCGACGGGCTTCTGATCACCGGGCAAAACCCCGCGTCTTCCGAACAGGCTGCCAGGGTGCTGCTGGAGAAAGTCCGTCATCGGCTGTGATGAGGACGGCCTCACCGTGAACAGCAGGTGGCCAGACCCGATTCTGCGCAAATCAACCGAAGGAATGATCATGGTCATCACCACCCACAGGGCACGAATCATGGGGCCGGTACCGTATGTTTCTACGGGCGGCAAAGTCAGCAACATTCCGATCGGGCCTTGCCTGGTCGAGCAGGCCGACGGCCAGTCGGTGGACATCATCTGGGGTACCCGAGGACAAATCTGCGCGGTGTTGCCGCTGGGCGAAGTGGTGGCTGCCGAGGACCACGGCCACCTGGTCCTGTTGGATTAGGTAAGCTGCCCACACCCCTCAAAGGAGAGACGCATGAGCCCAACCCAAATCGCAGTTGTCGTCGGCAGCCTGCGCCGTGATTCGTTCAACAGAAAGCTGGCCGAGGCGGTCGCCAAACTCGCACCCCCTGAGTTCACATTCAAGCAGGTGCACATCGGCGATCTGCCGCTGTACAACCAGGACGACGACGCGAACCAGGCCGACTCGGTCAAGCGGCTGAAAACCGACATCGCCGCCGCACAGGGACTGCTGTTCGTGACGGCCGAATACAACCGGTCGATACCCGGCGTGCTCAAAAATGCGATCGACCATGCGTCACGCCCGTATGGTCAAAGCGCCTGGGCGGGCAAACCGGCCGGTGTGCTGGGCGTGTCGGTCGGTGCCATCGGAACGGCGCTTGCGCAGCAGCATCTGCGCAATGTGCTGGCCTACCTCGACGTTCCCACACTCGGCCAGCCAGAAGCCTTCATCCAGGCCAAGGAAGGCTTGTTCGATCCGTCGGGCAACCTCGGAGCCGACAGCAAGAAGTTCCTGCAGGCGTGGATGGATCAATACACCGCGTGGGTCCAAAAGCATTCGAGCTGACGAACGCGAGAACTCAAGTCTCGCCCAGCGCCCCGCGGACAGCGGTCTCGAGATGCTCCAGTCCGAACGACACGTCGATCAGCTTGCCGTTGAGGAAAAAGCTGGGCGAACTGCGCAAACCGATCAGCTCGCCGCTGCGCCGGTGTTCCTGCACGCGTTGCGTGTAGATGCGGTCGGCCATTTCAGCATTGAAGCGGCGCATGTCGAGCCCGACCGCCTCTGCATGACGCGTCAGTGCGCTGAGTTCCAGGTGCTTCCAGTGGGCGGACAGCAGTTGGTGCATCGGCCAGAACTCGTGCTGTGCGGCAGCAGCCTCGGCGGCTTCCGCTGCCAGCTCAGCGTGGGGGTGGACTTCAACGAGGGGGAAGTGGCGGAAGACAAAACCCAATCGGCTGCCGAACGCCTCGACCAGGTGACGCGTCACCGGCTCAGCCTCACTGCACGACGGGCATTCGTAGTCACCGTACTCGACCAGGATCAGTGACGCGCGCTCGGTCCCTGCAAAATGGTCTGCGGCCAGCAGACCTGCGATCGAGTCAGACGCTACCTCTGTGTTCTTCATGCGATCCATCCGGTGAACAGCAAGTTGTATGAAATATGGTCAATCCCGTCTGTGCACCAGCGCACACGGCACCACTTCATTGCGCCAATCAAAATGCGCTACTATGTATATTATGTAAACTTAAATCTGGCTGGGGGCAGGTTCGGAAACCGCCTGCGATCAGTGCCAGGGTTTGCTCGCATCCCAATCGTCGAACTGCCTGCCCGTCAACACCGGTACCGATCAACCGCCGCCCTGCTTTGCACGCTTGCCTGGGTTCTTCTTGTGCGTGGCCTTGCCACGCTCCAGACTGCGTTTCTGGCCAGTCGGGCGGGTCGGTGCGACTGTGGCGGGCTGCTGTGGAAGGGAGTCTGGCTTGGTGGTCATCGTTTGCTCCGAATGCAAGTTGCCACACAAGATAAGTGCCCCAAAGGTTCTCTGTCTGTTCGCTGGCGCACATCAGCCCCGGCGTCGCCCTGACATCATGGTCATCATCAGCGGCTGCGTGGTTGCAGCCTGCGATTGACGCACTGGTCAGCCAGCGCGGAAGCGGCGAAACTCAAGGCTCTCTCACACGACATCAACCACGCAAACTGGAGACATGACATGGCAACGACACAGAATCGAGTGGTGCTGGTGACCGGCGGAATGGGCGGCCTGGGCGAAACGATTTCCACCAAGATGGCCGACGCCGGCTATCGCGTCGCAGTGACCTACTCGCCCGGCAACACCAAACATGCCGAATGGGTGGCGGGTATGAAGACGAACGGCTACGACATCCTGGCCGTGCCTTGCGATGTGGCCGACATCGACTCGTGCACCGCCGCGGTGGCCGGGGTGTTCGCCAAGCTCGGCGCGGTCGACGTGCTGGTGAACAACGCCGGCATCACGCGAGACATGACGTTCAAGAAGATGGACAAGGTCAATTGGGACGCTGTGATGCGCACCAACCTCGACAGCCTGTTCAACATGACCAAACAAGTCGCCGACGGCATGGTCGAGCGCGGCTGGGGCCGCATCATCAATGTCTCATCGGTGAACGGCTCGAAGGGTGCCTTCGGCCAGACCAACTACTCGGCTGCCAAGGCCGGCGTGCACGGCTTCAGCAAGGCGCTGGCGCTCGAGGTGGCCAAGAAGGGCGTCACGGTGAACACCATTTCTCCGGGCTACATCGGGACCAAGATGGTGACCGCCATTCCCGAGGAAATCCTCAACAGCAAAATCCTGCCGCAGATTCCGGTGGGTCGCCTGGGAAAGCCCGAAGAAGTGGCCGGCCTGATCATCTACCTGGCGTCTGAAGAGGCGGCGTTCCTCACCGGTGCCAACATCGCGATCAACGGCGGGCAGCACATGCAGTGATGCGGTGAAGCGCAGGTGGCAGGGCGCAGCGGCATCGCCGCCCTGCTCCACTGCACCGCATGCGGCGCAGGTCAGGCGCGCGCCGCGGCGTCGCTGATTCCGGCCACAAAGCGCGGCCACAACGGCACAGGCAGATCGTGGCCCATGCCGTCGATGACATCCAGCTTGGCACCGGGAATCTTGGACACCAGGTCGTGCCCGGCCTGCACCGGCACCAGCGGATCGGCGGCCCCGTGCAGCACCTGGGTCGGCACCTTGATCTGCCCGAGCAGGTCCGAACGATCACCGTCCGCGGCAATCGCCATCAACTGGCGCGCCGAGCCTTGCGGCCGGTAACTGCGGCGCACCGACATGTCGAGTCGCTTGTGCAGCCATTCGTCGCTGGACGGATAGCCCGGGCTGCCGATCAGCTTGTACAGGCTCACGTAATGAGCCACCACGGTGTCGATGCTCTTTGGATCGGCCGGGCGCGACAGCATGGCACCGCGCACCTTCAGGGTCGGCCCCGGCAGGCGGCGCGAGCCGCTGCTGGTCATCATCAAGGTCAGGCTCTTGACGCGCCCGGGGTGCCGCACCGCCAGTTGCTGCGCGATCATGCCGCCCATCGATGCGCCGCAAACGTGCGCCTGCCCGATGCCAAATGCATCGAGCACGCCCGCCGTATCGTTCGCCATGTCGACCAGCGAATACGGGCTGTTCACCGTCAGTCCCAGCAGGTGCTTGACGGAACCCCAGCCCAGGCTGGGCACGCCGAGCGAGTCGAAACTCTTGCTCAAGCCGATGTCACGGTTGTCGAAACGGATGACCCGGAACCCGCGTGCAACCAGGCTCTGGACGAAGTCGTCGTGCCAGGCCACGAGCTGCATCCCCAGGCCCATGATGAGCAACAGCGGCTCACCTGAAGGCGAGCCGTGGTCCTCGACTTCCAGGCTGATGCCGTTGGCTGAAATTTGCATGTGAGGGGTGTCGAGAGGTCGAGAGGTCGGGTCAGGCGGCTGCCGCGTGGGCCGCACCCGTGCGAAAGAACCAGCGCCGCGCGCCGGCGGCTTCGAAGTGCTTCCACGCCTTGGGGTCCTGCGCGAGGCGGTCGGCGATGGCGTAGAGCGCGAGCGGGTTCAGGCCCATGCCCACATGGCTGGCGTGCACCTCGATGTTTTCGGTGATCGGCCCTTGCACGTTGATGCTGCACTGCCACGCCACGATGCCGTCGCTGCGGGAATAGATCGAGGTCGTCGGCACCGTGGGCGCTTCGCGCACCTGCTCGATCAGCCTGGGGTCGTGCACCTTTTGTCCATTGAGCATCTGGTAGAAGCGCCAGGCGTTGGTGGCGCGCGGGTTGCCTGTGAACGGTGTGCCCAGCGTGATCACGCAGCGTGTCTGGTCGGGCAATTCTTTCGCGATCTCGCGGGCATAGATGCCGCCCAGGCTCCAGCCGATCAGGCTGACCGGCCGCTGGTGGCGCTTGAAGATCGCGTCGGCTTCTTCGCGGCAAGCCTTCAAAACGCCCTGGCGCGGGCCGAAGTTGAAGCCCTGCTTCCAGGGACAGGCGACATAGCCACGCGCTTTCAGGAATCGGCGCAGCGGCGCGGTGCTGAGGTCGCTGGCACCGAGCCCGGGGAA
>JANNEI010000337.1:0-1828 GCA_031378565.1 Burkholderiales bacterium | reverse complement strand
GCGCATCTTCGTCACCAACAAGCTGGGCGAACCGACCAGCGTGCACTGGCACGGCCAGCGCCTGCCCAACGGCATGGACGGCGTGACCGGGTTGACGCAGCCCGCCATCGAACCGGGCAAGACGTTTGTCTACGAGTTCGTCGCGCGCCGCCCCGGCACCTTCATGTACCACCCGCACGCCGACGAGATGGTGCAGATGGCGATGGGGATGATGGGTTTCTGGATCACGCATCCGCGCGTGGACAAGGGGCAAAAGCATCCTCTCATCGACGACGTGGACCGCGACTTCGTGTTCCTGCTCAACGCCTACGACATTGATCCCGGCAGCTACACGCCGAAGATCATGACGATGCTGGATTTCAACCTCTGGACCTGGAACAGCCGCATCTTCCCGGGCATCGACCCGCTGGTGGTTCGCAAGAACGACAAGGTGCGCATCCGCATCGGCAACCTGACGATGACGAACCACCCGATCCACATCCACGGGCACGAGTTCAGCGTCACCGGCACCGACGGCGGGCCGACGCCGAAAGGATCGCGCTGGCCCGAAGTCACCGCCGACATTGCGGTGGGCCAGATGCGGCAGCTCGAATTCCTTGCCGACGAAGAGGGCGACTGGTCGTTCCACTGCCACAAGAGCCACCACACGATGAACGCGATGGGCCACAACGTGCCGACCATGATCGGCGTCGACCACCGCGACGTGGCGCGGCAAATTACCAAGCTGATCCCCGACTACATGGTGATGGGCGAGCGCGGCATGCACGACATGACCGAGATGGACATGCCGCTGCCCGACAACACGGCCGCGATGATGACCGGCACCGGCCCGTTCGGAGCGGTCGGCATGGGCGGCATGTTCAGCGTTGTCAAGGTACGCAAAAACCAGAAGGCGGGCGACTACACCGACCCCGGTTGGTACAAGCACCCGCCCGGCGAAGTCGCCTTCGAATACACCGGCGCACTGGCCGAGCCGGCGCGCTTCAAGGCCGAAGGCACGGGCTCGATGCAACCGATGGCCCGCCCGAAGACCGACACCGAGGTCACCGTGCGCAAGCCCGGCGCTGGCGGTGGCAAGCATTCGCAACACTGAACTGAAATTTCAAATGAAAGGAATTCCGATGAAACTCCGAACCACTGCTTCCGCACTCGCCTTCGCGCTGAGCCTCGCCGCGGGAGCAGGCCACGCTGCGGGCAACCACGCCGGTGGCCACGACGAATCCGCCATCGGTGAGCCGGGCAAGGCGGCCAACGTCAAGCGCACGGTCCAGATCGACATGAGCGACGCGATGCGCTTCAGCCCGGCAAGCATCGACGCCGTGCAAGGCGAGACGGTTCGCTTCGTCGTCAGGAATTCCGGCAAGCTCAAGCACGAACTGGTGCTGGGCACCGCGAAGGAACTCGTCGAACATGCCGAGGTCATGAAGAAATTCCCCGAGATGGAACACGCCGACGCGAACATGGTCACCGTGGCACCCGGCAAGACCGGCGAGGTGATCTGGAAGTTCAGCAAAGCCGGCAAGGTCGACTTTGCCTGCCTGCAGCCGGGGCACTACGACGCCGGCATGAAAGGTGCCGTGGCGGTGGTGGCCAGCAAGGCCGCCGCGGCCAGGAACGAGGGCCATGCCAATCACAAACACTGAACTGCCGGCCCACCATTCACTCACGACAGAAGGAAAAATCACCATGAAGACCCTGAAGATGTTCACCGTTGCGGCCGCAGCCGCGCTCTCCGTTGCCGTGTCGCCGCTGGCGTGGGGCCAGGCGGGCAAGGACAAGACTGCCGCCGCGTCGGACATGACCGACGCCGAGGTGCGCAAGATCGACA
>JANNEI010000335.1:0-4905 GCA_031378565.1 Burkholderiales bacterium | reverse complement strand
TGCCGAAGGACCGGCCGCAGTACAAGCGGCTGGCCGAGCAGGATTCTCTGTGACACCGTTTTCCATCCCCATCAATTCAGGTGCGATGAAAACGGCACGTCGCGAAACGGCCGGCGACAAAAAAATCTGGCTGAAAGCCAGCATTCATGCGGGTTACAGAGGGATTGGCGGGATGCCGTGAGACGACATGAAACGTCGGTCTGGCGGAAGCGGTGAGATTCGAACTCACGGACGGGTTACCCCGTCGGCAGTTTTCAAGACTGCAGCCTTAAACCGCTCGGCCACGCTTCCAGCGGAAGGCGATTGTATCGGCGCTTGCGCCGGCATTTCAGCTCAGCCAGGTGCCCGTGCCTGCTCGCACTCCACCTGGATGATCTCGCTGCGGCCGCCGTCGATGCGCGCCGCGGTCAATCTGCCGCCCCAGACGCAGCCGGTGTCCAGCGACAGCAGGTCGGGCCGTTGCAGCAAGCCCAGCGTCGACCAGTGGCCGAAGGCGATGGGCACGCCGGCGGTCAGGCGATGCGGGGCGTCGAACCAGGCCGTGTGGCCGGCGGGTGCGCCCGCTGCAGCGTCCTTGGTCCGCAGTTCCAGCGTGCCGTCTGCGGCGACGAAGCGGATGCGGGTCAACACGTTGACCGCGAAGCGAAGCCGCGCGTGGCCGCTCAGCGAAGCGTCCCAGCGCGCCGGCTCGTTGCCGTACATCACCGTCAGGAAGTCGTGCAGGTCGTCGCCTCGAAGGTGCTGCTCCACTTCTGCGGCCAGTTGCAGGGCGGTGGCCAGGTCCCACTGCGGCACCACGCCGGCGTGCACCGCCAGCCATCCGTCGTCGAACACCGCCATGCGGCGTTGGCGCAACCAGTCGACCCAGGCGGCGCGTTCGGGCGACTCCAGGATGTCGGCCAGCGTGTCGCTGCGGTGTGCCTTGCGCACGCCATGAGCCACCGCCAGCAAGTGCAGGTCGTGGTTGCCGAGCAGGCAGTTGGCTGCCGAGCCCAGGCCGCGCAGCCGCTGCAAGGTGGCCAGGCTTTGCGGGCCGCGGTTGACCAGATCGCCCAGCACCGTCAGGCGATCGCGTGACGGCGAAAACGCGATTCGATCCAGCAGCGCGTCGAGTGCGCCACAGCAGCCCTGGATGTCTCCGACGAGGTAGTGCATCAGGCGATTCTGCTACGCTGAATGCCTGTTTCCCTCGCGCGCGCCGCATGGACGTTGCCCTGCTGATCTTCCTGATCCTTCTCAACGGGGTGTTCGCCATGTCGGAAATGGCACTCACGGCAAGCCGCAAGGCGCGCTTGCAGGTGATGGTGGAAGCGGGTGAAGCCGGCGCGCAGGCGGCGATGGACCTGCACGACAACCCGACCAAGTTCCTGTCCACGGTACAGATCGGCATCACCTCCATCGGTGTGCTCAACGGCATCGTCGGTGACGCCGCGTTCTCGGCACCGTTTGCGAACTGGTTGCACACCACCTTCCCGATCCACGACCGCGCCGCAGAAATCACCGCGACCGCGATGGTGGTGGTGACGATCACTTTCCTGACCATCATCTTCGGCGAACTGGTGCCCAAGCGCGTCGGTCAGTTGTACCCCGAGATCGTCGCTCGCCGGGTGGCCACGCCGATGAACTGGCTGTCGTTGCTGGCGCGGCCCTTCGTCAAGCTGCTGACGTTTTGCACCGTCGGCACGCTGCGGCTGATGGGCATCCGCGGCGGCCCCTCGCGCAGCGTGACGGAAGAAGAAATTGCCGCCAGCCTGGAAGAAGGCCTGGACGCCGGTGTGATCGAAGCACAGGAACACCAGATGGTGCGCAATGTGTTTCGGCTGGACGACCGGCAGGTCGGGTCGATGATGATCCCGCGTGCCGAGATCGTCTGGCTCGACGCGCTGGCCACGGCCGAACAGACGCTGAAGGTCGTCAGCACCGAGGAGCATTCGCGGTACCCGGTGTGCCGTGGCGGGCTGGCTGAGGTGCTGGGCCTGGTGTCGGCGCAAAGCCTGTTGCAGCAGTCGATGCAGGGTCGCGCGCTGGACGTGATGGAGCGGCTGGAGCCGCCGGTGTTCGTGCCTGAAACCCTGTCCGGCATGGAACTCCTGGACCAGTTCAGGGCGTCGAGTGCGCAACTGGTTTTCGTGGTGGACGAATACGGTGAAGTGCAGGGAATGATCACCGTGCGCGACGTGCTCGAAGCGATCACCGGCGAGTTCACCACGCCCAGCGACGAAGATTCGTGGGCGGTGCGCCGGGAGGATGGGAGCTGGTTGTTCGACGGGCTGATTCCGGTGCCCGAACTGAAGGACCGGCTGGAACTGAAAGAGCTGCCCGAAGAAGACCGCGGGCGCTACAACACGCTGGCCGGCATGGTCATGCTGCTGCTGGGCCGGCTGCCCATCACCACCGACACGGTGGAGTGGGAAGGCTGGCGTTTCGAGGTGGTCGACCTCGACGGCAAGCGGGTCGACAAGGTGCTGGCTTCGGCCATGCCGAATGCGCAATGGACGCGCGAAAAAAATGGGGAAAAGGCTTGATCCAATCCGCCTTGTGCCGTGACCCCGTGCTGGTTGATTCGGCGTTGCACCGGTCCGAGAAGCCGGCCCCGCTGACCGCTCCGCGCAAGGCCCACCGCGAGGCCGCCGCGGCGCTGTGATTCGGCGTAACCGTGTGCGCTGATCGCGCGGGCGAGCGTTGCGGCGGCGTTAGCATTTCAGCCTCAGCCTGCCCCCCAGGCCGTTGAAGGAAACGCATGTCCGCATCGGTGTTCGAGGGCTTTCTGTCCACGCCTGAAATCCTGGCCGTGTTCAGTGAAGCGAGCGTCGTCCAGTCCATGCTCGACTTCGAGGCCGCGCTGGCGCGTGCGCAGGCTGCCGAAGGCGTGATCCCGGCGGCGGCGGCACTGGCGATTGCCGGTGTCTGCAAGAGCGAACTGTTCGACACGGCGGCCATCGTGGCGGCCAGCGGCCGCTGCGGCAGCCTGGCCATTCCGCTGGTCAAACGGCTCACCGACACGGTGGCCCTGTTCGACCTGGACGCCGCCGGCCATGTGCACTGGGGCAGCACCAGCCAGGACGTGATCGACACGGCGATGGGCCTGCTGTCGCGCCGCGCACTGGCACTGATCGACCGCGACCTCAGCGCCTTGATCGCCGCCTTGTTCACGCTCGCCGACCGCCACGGTGACGCGCCTGTGCTGGCGCGCACCCTGATGCAGCCGGCTCAGGTGGTAAGCCTGGGCTTCAAGCTGGTGGCCTGGATTGCCCCCTTGCTGCGTGGCCAGCTTCGCCTTCGCGCAGCGGCAACTTCAGCCCTTCAATTGCAGCTGGGTGGCGCTGTGGGCACGCTGGCGGTGATGGGTGAGCCCGGCGCAGCGGTGGCCCGCCGCATGGCCGACGAGCTTCAGCTGGCATTGCCGGCGGGGGCCTGGCACACGCAGCGCGACGCGGTGGTCACACTGGCCTGCCAGGTGGGCGTGTTGACGGGCACGCTGGGCAAGATCGCCAAAGACATTTCATTGATGGCGCAAGGCGAGATCGGTGAGCTGGCCGAGCCGTCGGGCGGCGGGCGCGGCGGCTCATCCGCCATGCCGCACAAGCGCAACCCGGTCGCCTGCATGGTGGCGTTGGCGGCGGCATTGCGGGTGCCGCACCGCGTGGCGGCGCTGTTGTCGGCGATGGTGCAGGAGCACGAGCGCGGCCTGGGCAACTGGCAGGCCGAGCTGGCCGAAACAGCCGGCCTGTACATCTCCGCGCACGGTGCGGTGAAGGCACTGGCCGACGTGGCGGCGGACTTGCACGTGGACACGCCGCGGATGCGCGCCAACATCGAGTCGCTGCACGGCCTGGTGTGCGCCGAAGCGGTGGCGATGCGGTTCGCCACGCGCATCGGCAAGGCGCAGGCGCACGCGCTGCTGGAATCGCTGTCGCAGCAGGTCGCGTCAAGCGGGCGCCACTTGCGCGAGTTGTGCCTTGAAGCGGTGCAGTCCGACGAACGCATCGCTGGCCGGTTCGCGCCTGCCGAGATCGAAGCCCTGTTCGCGCCCGAGGCGGCCGCGCAGCCCGCCATCCGCGCCGCAGCGCCGCAACTCGATGCCTTGCGCCGCGCGGCACACGCGCAATCACCACAGCCCTGGGCCGCCTGGCTCGCCGCATAAGGAAGCCTCGCCATGTCACAGCAAGACGATGTAGACCGCGGCCTGGCCAACCGCCGCGCGGTGCTGGGCGATGCGTGGGTGGACCAGTCGCTGAACAAGGCGACCGCCTTCAACGCCGAGTTCCAGAGCTTCATCACCCGCTGTGCCTGGAACGACATCTGGGGCCGCCCCGGGCTCGACACCACCACGCGCCGCCTGCTGGTGCTGGGCATGACGATGGGCCTGGCGCGCTGGGAGGAATTCGAGCTGCATTGCAGGGCGGCCATCCGAGGCGGCGTGCCGCTGGACACGATCAAGGAAACCTTGATGCAGGGCGCCATCTATTGCGGCGTGCCGGCTGCCAACACCGCCTTCAAGATCACCATGAACATCCTGCGTGAAGAAGGCCTGTCGCCCACGCCGCAGCCGCTGTCCGCCGACGTGCGCGTGGCCACCCACCACACCTTCAGCGAGCCGCAGTTGAAGCTCACCGTGCAGGGCCGCGGCGCGCCGGTGGTGCTGAGCCACGCGCTGGGGCTGGACCTGCACATGTGGGACGACCTGGCCGCAGCGTTGGCACCGAGTCACGAGGTGCTGCGCTACGACCAGCGTGGCCATGGCGGCTCGGCCGTGCCCGCGGGGCCGTATTCGATGGACGACCTGGTGGACGATGCGGCCCGCGTGATTCGCGAATGGGGCCGCGGCCCGGTGGTGTGGGTCGGCCTGTCGATGGGCGGCATGGTCGGGCAGGGCCTGGCGATTCGCCACCCCGACCTGCTGCG
>JANNEI010000277.1:0-2289 GCA_031378565.1 Burkholderiales bacterium | reverse complement strand
CTGCGCTGCTCGGCGGTTCAGAAGGGCCCCAAGAGCAACACCAGCGGCCCGCGGCGATGCGAAGCGAGCCGCAAGGTGTTGGCTTTTCAGCCCGTTGGCGGCGGCGAGGAGCGCAGGGCTGGACGGGATCAGAAGGGGCGTTGTCTGAGGGCCTGTACCCAGGACCGAGTTCAGCCCCTTCCCCGGCCAGACCGAGCACCGCAGCGCACCCCGCGCAGCGGGGCGACGGCGTCGGGTCGCCTTTCTTTGCCTACTTTCTTTGGCGAAGCAAAGAAAGTAGGTCGGCTGTCGGGCCGACATCCCGACGCGTTGCAAAGAGTCACGGCAAACCCCGCAGCAACACCCCGACCAGAGGTCAAGCCATGACCTCCAAGCACCTCGTCATCATGGCCGCCGGCACCGGCGGCCACATCATCCCCGGCCTGGCTGTCGCCGAAGAAATGCAGCACCGCGGCTGGTCCGTCAGCTGGCTCGGCACCACCCACGGCATGGAAAACAAGCTCGTGCCGCCGAGCGGAATCGCGATCGACGCCATCGCCTTCAGCGGCCTGCGCGGCAAGGGCCTGCTGCACACACTCACCGGCGGCGTGCGCATGCTGGTCGCGTTCTGGAGCTGTCTGCAGATCATCCGCAAACGCCACGCGAAAGCGGTGCTCGGCATGGGCGGCTACGTCTGCTTCCCGGGCGGGTTGACGGCCAGCCTGCTCGGCAAGCCGCTGCTGCTGGTCAACGCCGACGCCTCGCTGCTGATGAGCAACAAGGCGCTGCTGCCGGTGGCCGACCGCATCGCGTTCGGCTTCGACGGCCCTGCCGCGCAACACACGAAACGCGCCGTCGTCACCGGCAACCCGGTGCGCGCCGAGATCGAGAATCTGCCCGTGCCGACGCAGCGTTTCGAGGGTCGAAGCGGCCCGCTGCGCCTGCTGGTGGTCGGCGGCAGCCTGGGGGCGAAAGTGCTCAACGAGTGCGTACCGCAAGCG
The DNA here is from genome assembly GCA_031378565.1 of Burkholderiales bacterium. Taxonomy (GTDB): domain Bacteria; phylum Pseudomonadota; class Gammaproteobacteria; order Burkholderiales; family Burkholderiaceae_C; genus JANYJJ01. The sequence goes on along the minus strand of JANNEI010000277.1, from coordinate 1,309 downwards.
GTCGCCTTGATCCCCATCGGGCAACGTCCGCAGGTCACTCACCAGACCGGACCAAGCCAACAGGCCACGGTCGCGGCGGCCTACCAGCAGGCGCGGCTCGACGCCGACGTGCGGCCCTTCATCGACGACATGGCACAGCAACTGGCCGACTGCGACGTGATCGTCTGCCGCGCCGGCGCGGTGACGGTCAGCGAGTTGTGTGCCGCCGGTGTCGCGGCCGTGCTGGTGCCGCTGGTGGTCAGCACCACCTCGCACCAACGCGACAACGCGCAGTGGCTTTCCGGGCAGGGCGCCGGCATTCACCTGCCGCAAGGCGAGTTGTCGCCACGCTCGCTGGCCGACCTGCTGACGGGGTTGACGCGCGAGGCGCTGCTGGCGATGGCATCGAAGGCGCGTGCGTTGGCAAAGCCGAATGCGGCCGCGCGTGTGGCCGATCAGATCGAAGGGTTGGCCGCATGAGTTTTCGTTCGATCAGCGCGCTTGCGCAGCCCTCACCCCCGCCCTCTCCCAGAGGGAGAGGGAGCGATACCCTCATGCCCGAACTGACTTGCCCTCTCTCCCTCTGGGAGAGGGTTGGGGTGAGGGCCGCCGGACTCGCGAAACACGTCGAACGTGACGGACGGAGCGCATGAAACACGCCGTCAAGCACATCCATTTCGTCGAAGGTCCACGAGCCCCGACGAAGTGTCCAGGCATGCAGAGGGCTTGCCCATGAAACACGCCGTCAAGCACATCCACTTCGTCGGGGTCGGCGGTGCCGGCATGAGCGGCATCGCCGAGATCCTGCACAACCTGGGCTATGCGGTGTCGGGCTCGGACCAGAGCGACAGCCCCACCTCGCGCCGCCTCGCATCGCTGGGCATCCGCGTGTCGGTCGGGCATGACGCCGCCCACATCGCCGGGGTGGAGGCGGTGGTCACCTCCACCGCGGTCAAGGCAGACAACCCCGAGGTCATCGCGGCGCGCGCCAAGCGAATTCCCATCGTGCCGCGTGCGGTGATGCTGGCCGAATTGATGCGGCTGAAGAAGGGCATCGCGATTGCCGGCACGCACGGCAAGACCACCACCACCAGCCTGGTCACCAGCGTGCTGGCCGAGGCCGGGCTGGACCCGACCTTCGTGATCGGGGGCCGGCTGAACGCGGCGGGTGCCAACTCACGGCTCGGCGCGGGCGACTACATCGTGGTCGAGGCCGACGAGTCGGACGCCTCGTTCCTGAACCTGCTGCCGGTGATGGCGGTGGTCACCAACATCGACGCCGATCACATGGACACCTACGGCCACGACTTCGCGAAACTGAAGCAGGCCT
>JANNEI010000247.1:0-1701 GCA_031378565.1 Burkholderiales bacterium | reverse complement strand
ACATGCGAGAAGAACGAATACACGTGCGTCATCACCCAGTTCAGCAGCGGTGCATCCGCCGTGAAGGTCAGCCAGATCACGCCTTCGGTCAATTGCTGGATCGCGAACAACAGCGGGATCGCGGCGAACGGCAGTTCGCGCAGACGGCTCGCGGACCTCAGCGTCAGACCGCCGATCACGAGCAGGACGGCACCCGCCGAAAAGCTTGCAGTGGCCGAGAAACACATTCAGTTCAGTCCCACAAGGCAACCGGCGTCGGCCGAAAGCTGGGGATGCAGCCGAGGTGGGTGCAGACGGCTTCCAGCACGACCACGCCCGGTATCAAAGAGCGTCCGGCGTTGCGGGTCGGCTCAGGCTGAATCGAGCGCCGGGACGTGGGGTCGGCCAGCAGGCTGTCGTGCCGGGCCAGCGAATCGAGCATGTCCTGCGAGCGGCTGAGCACGAACACCGGCTCGCCACGCCATTCGACGGTCCTGATGTCGCCAGGCCGGAGGGTCTGCAGGTCGACCTCGACACCCGCACCCAGCGCGCCGGCCCTGTCGCTGGGTGCCAGCGAAGCCACAAACGGCACGGCGCTGGCGACAAGGCCGGTGCCACCCACCACCGTGGTCGCCGTGATCCAAAACCGGCGTTGCGGGTCCACGGGGACGGCGGTGATGGGCATGTCACGGTCCTGGATGCGTTGCAATGCGTCCGGCGGTTGCTGCAGCGTGGTCACGCACGGTGCTTCGCCGGGTCTGACGCATTCAGCTTCGGAATGAAGCGCGGTGTGCGCGCTGCATAGGCGTCGAAGTCGGTGCCAAACTGCTTTCGCATTTCCGCTTCTTCCGTCACCGCAAGCCGCCCGTACATCACCAGCAGCACCGGGAACATCAGCAGCGTCAGCAGCGTTGGCCACTGCAGCAGAAAACCGAGCAGGATGAGGACGAAGGCAACGTACTGCGGATGGCGGATGCGCGCATACGGCCCGGTCATGGCCAGTGCCTTGCGACGCTGCGCGTGGTACAGCACGTTCCAGGCGCTGGACAACAGATAAAAGCCGAAGCCCAGGAAAACGTAGCTCGCAATGTGCAGCGCGCCGAAGTGCGGGTCGCCCTTCTCGCCGAGCAGCGTCGACCACAGGTGTCCGGAGTTGTGGGACAGCAGGTCGAGACCGGGGTACTTCGTTTGCAGCCAACCCGACATCAGATAGATGCTTAACGGAAAACCGTACATCTCGATGAAGAGCGCCACGATGAAGGCACCGAACGCCCCGAAGGTGCGCCAGTCACGCCCGGTCTGCGGCTTGACGAAGCTGAACGCGAACATCAGGAACAAGGCTGAGTTGAGGACGACCAGCGTCCACAGGCCGTAGCCCGAGGCATCGTGGGTCATGGCTGTGCTCCCGTCTTGGGTGCAGGTCCAGGCTCAGGTGCATTGGTGTCTTGCTTGCCGCTGCCGTGACTGCCGTGACCCCCGTGACCACGGTGCATGAACATGTGCATGAACGGGCAGGCCAGCAGCAACAGGAACGGCAATGCACCGAAGAAGTGGGCGCGGTGCTCGCTGAGCAGAAAGTACGCGGCCACCGAGCCGAACACGAGAAGGCCGATGGCGTATCGGGAGCGCCAGAACGACGGTGGGTTGTCGTGGTTCGGCGGTTGATGTCGAGCTTGATCGTGTTTCATGTCCGTCCCCGAGGGTCAAACTTTCTGCATGCGT
>JANNEI010000233.1:0-4375 GCA_031378565.1 Burkholderiales bacterium | reverse complement strand
TCATTCCGGCCTGCCGCGAAGCGCCGCCTCCGCCTGTCAACGTGGCCCCCGACCACCTGGCGCGCTGCCTGCGCGTTGAGGCATGATTCGCGCCCGCGCTGTCTGCGGCGTCGTTTGCACCCAGCCACGAGGAGAACCCATTTTGAAGCAGGCCGTGAGCGGATTCGTCGTGATGCTTTCGGTGGTGCTGGCGCTCTTGCTGACGATCGTCAGTGCGCCGGCCCGCGCGCAGGCGCGCTTCGATTTCGCCACTGCACCCGGCGCCTTGCCGAAAGACGTGGTGCCGTCGCGCTACGTGCTGCAGTTCGATCTGGACCCCGCGAGCCCGACCTTCTCGGCGACTGCGGCAATTGCGGTGCGCGTGCTCAAACCGGTGGCCGGCGTGGTGCTGCACGCGCACGAACTGCAGGCCGATTCAGTCACGCTGCAAGCGGCCGACGGTGCGCGGCAGGCGCTGCGCGTCGGCCCCGGCGGGCCGCCGCAGACCTGGCAGTTGACGACGCTGGACGCGACGCCCATCGCGGCCGGCGAGCACACGCTGCACATCGCCTACCGGGGCGCGGTGCAGAAGACGGGCCAGGGACTGTTCGGCGTGTCCTATTCGGCGCAGGGCCAGCCGCAGCAGATGCTGGCGACCCAGCTGGAGGCGGTGTACGCGCGCACGCTGTTCCCCGGCTTCGACGAGCCGGCGTTTCGCGCGGTGTTCGAGATCACCGTCAAGGCACCGGCCGGCTACGAGGTGGTGTCGAACATGCCGCTCGCACGCAGCGAGGCCGTGGCCGGCGGCCAACTGCATCGGTTCGATGCGACCCCGCCGATGCCGAGCTATCTGGTGGCGCTGGCGGTCGGCCGCTTCGACACCTTGCAAGGCCACGCCGCCGACGTGCCGCTGCGCATCTTCACGGCACCCGGCAAGCGCGAGCAGGCACGCTACGCGATGACGGTGACCGAGCAGGTCGTGCCCTACTACAACGACTATTTCGGCCTGCCGTATGCGCTGCCCAAGCTGGACCAACTGGCGGTGGCCGGCGTGCGCGACGGTGCGATGGAAGACTGGGGCCTGATCTCGTACACCGAGCCGGCGATCCTGTTCGACCCTGCCAAGAGCAGCCCGCGCACGCAGCGCGGTGCGTTCAACACCATCGCGCACGAGATCGCGCACCAGTGGTTCGGCAACCTCGTCACCGCCGCCTCGTGGGAGGAAATCTGGCTCAACGAAGCCTTTGCGACCTGGATGGCCGACAAGGCAACGGTGCGCTTCAATCCGGCCTGGCAGTCGCAGCTGCACCGCCGCGGCTGGACCGACCACGCGATGGCGACCGACGCCACGTCGGCCACGCGCGCGATCCGCTCCGGCCCGGTGCGCGAGTCGGCGGTGTTCGACGTGTTCGATTCCATCACCTACAGCAAGGGCGGTGCGGTGCTGTCGATGCTTGAGCAATGGCTCGGGCCTGAGCCGTTTCGGCGTGGCCTGGCCGACTACATGCAGGGACAGAAATTCTCCAACGCAACCGCCGGCGACCTGTGGCATCACATGGGCCAGGCGTCCGGCCAACCGGTGGCCAAAGTGGCCGCCAGCTGGACCGACCAGCCCGGTTTCCCGCTGCTGCGCGTGGCCAGCCAGTGTGTGGCGGGGCGCACCCGCGTGACGCTTGCGCAGCAGCGCTTCTGGCTCGCGCCGCAAGCCGCCGGCCCGGCGCTGTGGCAGGTGCCGGTGCTGCTGACGCGCGGCGCGCAGCAAGCCAGCACGCTGGCCGACCAACGCGAGCAACGCGTCGAGTTCGAAGGCTGCACCGACGAGCCGGTGCTGGCCAATGCGGGCGGTGCCGGCTTCTACCGCGTCGAATATGCCCCCGCCGACCTGCGGCGCGTGGTCGCCAGCGTTGCCCGGCTGGCACCGGCCGACCGCGTGACCTTGCTGAGCGACATCTTCGCGCTCGCTCAGGCGGGGCGCGTGCCTTTCACGAACTACATCGATTTGCTGACCGCCCTGCCCCGTGTCGACGACGCCAGCCGCGGCACGCTGTTCACGATGGCCGGCGAGGCATTGCAGTTTCTCGACATGACGATGCACGGCACACCGGCACAGCCGCGGATTCGCGCCGCCGGCCGCGCGCTGTTCGCACCGGCGCTGGCGCGTCTGGGCTGGCAGCCCCGTCCCGGCGAAGACGACGAGGACACCAACCTGCGCGCCGCACTCATCGAGCGCCTGGCCCGGTTCGACGACCGCGCGGTGATCCGCCGCGCGCTGCAAGCCTTCGACGCCGATGCGGCGGGTGAAGCTGCGCTGCCGGGCTCGATCCGCTCGGCGGTGGTTCACGCGGTGGGCGCGCATGCCGACCAGCCGCACTTCGACAAACTGATGTCGGCGTTGCGGTCCGCCACCGGCGAGGAGGATCGCTGGCTGTACGCCTCGGCGCTGGCGATGGGGCGCGATGCCGGGCGGGCGAAGCAACTGCTGGCCAGTGCGCTCGACGGGCGTTTGCCGGGCAACATCGCCACGGCCATCCCGGGCCTCGTCAGCGAAAGCTCGCCGCACCACGCGCTGGCCTACGATTTCACGCTGGCCCACTGGTCCGCGCTGGCCGAGCGGTCCGGCGGCATGTTCGGCTCGCGCGAAAGCCTGCTGCCCGATGCCGCGAGCGGCTTCACCGACGCGGCCCAGGCCGGCCGGCTGATTGCCGATCAGGCTGCCAAGGCTGGCCCCGATGGCACCGCGTCGGCGGCGCGCGCGGCCCGCCGCATCGAGTTGCAGGCGCGGGTTCGGCAGCGCGACGCGGCGGCGCTGGCGAAGCGTCTGGCCACGCTGTCGGCGGGTTGAATTTGCTCGCCGTCACCGACCTCGTCAAGCACTACCGCCTGCCGCGCCAAAGCCTGCTGCGCCCGGCACCGGTGGTGCAGGCGCTGCGCGGCGTCAGCTTCACGCTGCAAGCCGGCCGCAGCCTCGGCATCGTCGGCGAATCGGGCTCGGGCAAATCGACGTTGGCGCGGCTGGTGATGGCGCTGGAAACGCCCACATCGGGCAGCGTCAGCTTGCTCGGGCGCGACCTGAACGTGCTGTCGGCGGCTGACTTGCGCGCCGCCCGCGTCGATTTCCAGATGGTGTTTCAAGATCCTTACGGCTCGCTCGACCCGCGCCAGCGCGTTGGCCGCATCGTGGCCGAGCCGCTGCCGCCGGTGAACGAGGCCGAGCGCCATCGGCGCGTGAATGAAGCGCTCGACGCTGTCGGCCTGCGCGCGGCCGACGCCGACAAGTATCCGCACGAATTTTCCGGCGGCCAGCGCCAGCGCATCGCCATCGCGCGGGCGCTGATCACGCGGCCGAAACTGATCGTGGCCGACGAGCCCGTCAGCGCGCTCGACGTGTCGGTGCAGGCCCAGGTGCTCAACCTGCTGCAGGACCTGCGCACGCAGTTCGGCGTGGCCTACCTGTTCATCAGCCACGACCTGGCGGTGGTCGACCATGTGTGCGGCAATGCGGACGACGAGGTGGCGGTGATGTATGCCGGGCGCATCGTCGAACAAGGCCCGTCCGAGCGGTTGTTCCGGCAGGCGGCGCATCCCTACACCCGCGCCTTGATCGCGGCGTTGCCGCAGGCCGACCCGGCACCGACGCGCCGCGCAGACGCAGCGCGATCCATTAGAGTCGTGGCTGAAAGCGGGGCCGCGTCGGGCAGTGGCTGTTCGTTCGCGGCGCGTTGCCCGTGGCGACAGGCGCGCTGCGATGTCGAGGTGCCCGAGTTGCGCACGGTGGCCGGCGGGCATGTCGCCGCTTGCCACCGAGCCGAAGATCTTGTTTCCGATTTCACCCAGGAGAGAACACCATGACCCCATCGACCCGACTCGCTGCGGCCATCGCATTCGGCTTGGCGCTGACAGGTGCCGGCTTCAGCGCCGAGGCGCAAACGCGCAAGGACAGCGTCATCCTCGCGATGGTGCTGGAGCCGACCGGCCTCGACCCGACCAGCGCGCCGGCCGCCGCCATCGGCGAGATCGTTCACTACAACGTGCTCGAAGGCCTGACCAAGATCAACGTGGACGGCAGCATCACCCCGCTGCTGGCCGACAGCTGGACGATGGACCCCGACGGCAAGAGCTACACCTTCAAGCTCAAGCGCGGCGTCAAGTTCCACGACGGCGAAGCCTTCGACGCGTCGGACGTGAAGTTCAGCTTCGAGCGTGCGAAGGCCGAGGGCTCGACCAACAAGGCGAAGAAGGCGGTGTTCGACAACATCAGCCGCATCGAGACGCCCGACGCCTTCACCGTGATCGTGGTGCTGAACCAGGCCGACGGCAACTTCCTGTTCCGCATGGGCGAAAACACCGCCGTCATCCTAGACCCCAAGAGTGCGGCCACCACATCGACCAAGCCGGT
>JANNEI010000218.1:0-1622 GCA_031378565.1 Burkholderiales bacterium | reverse complement strand
CGATGGCCGCGTCCACGGCGTCCACATCGAGGCCGTCCACCGCGCGAATCACGTTCCAGCCATACGCCTCGAAACGCTTGGGTGTGTCGTCGATGAACCAGGGCGCGACCTTGCCGTCGATGGAGATGCCGTTGTCGTCGTACAGCGCGATCAGCTTGTTCAGGCGCCAGGCACCGGCCAGCGCGCTGGCCTCGTGGCTGATGCCTTCCATCAGGCAGCCGTCACCCAAAAACACATAGGTGTGGTGGTCGACGATGGTGTGGCGCGTTGGCCCGTCCACCCGGTTGAATTCTTTCGCCAGCAGCTTCTCGGCCAGCGCCATGCCGACCGCGTTGGTGAGGCCCTGGCCGAGCGGCCCGGTGGTCGTCTCGATCCCTGGCGTGACGCCCACCTCGGGGTGGCCGGGCGTCTTGCTGTGCAGCTGGCGGAAGTTGCGCAGCTCGCTCATGGGCAGGTCGTAGCCGGTCAGGTGCAGCAGTGCATAGACCAGCATCGAGCCGTGGCCGTTGCTGAGCACGAAGCGGTCGCGGTCGGCCCAGTGCGGGTTGCCGGGGTTGTGTTTCAGGTGCCGCCGCCACAGCGCCACCGCGATCTCGGCCATGCCCATCGGAGCACCCGGGTGGCCGGAGTTGGCTTGCTGGACGGCGTCCATCGCCAGGGCGCGAATGGCGTTGGCCATCAGGGAGGTCTCGGGGGCTGTCGAAACTGAGGCGGCCATGCGTTTCCCTGGGCGTTGGGGTGAATCGAAGCTGCGCATTTTACGGGGGCTCGGATAATCGCCGCCATGGATGGACTGCACCTGACTGCCGATCTGCACGGATGCCCGCCCGCGCGGCCTGCAATGACCGACATCGACGCCTTGCGCAGGCTGTGCCTGAAGGCAGTGCAGGCCGCGGAGCTGAGCGCGGTCGGCGAACTGTTCCACCGCTTCCCGGTGCCGGCCGGCGCTGCTGCAAACGCAGCCCAGGGCATCACCGGCGTGGTGCTGCTGGTCGAGTCGCATGTGGCGGTGCACACCTGGCCCGAACTCGGTGCCGTCACGCTCGATGTGTACGTGTGCAACGTCGGGGCCGACAACTCGCAGCGCGCCGAGCTGTTGCTGGGCGAGCTGCTGAAAGGCTTCGAGCCGGCGCGGGTGCAGCGCCACTGCTTGCGGCGCGGTGTGCCGGCCCCGGCGGCCGCATGAAGGCGATCATCCTGGCGGCCGGCCGCGGCCTGCGCATGCGCCCGCTGACCGACCACACACCGAAGCCGCTGCTGCACGTGCGCGGCAAGCCGCTGATCGAATGGCACCTGCGGGCGCTGGCGCGCGACGGCGTGCGCGAGGTGGTCGTCAACACCGCGTGGCTGGAAGAACAGATTCCTGCAGCGCTGGGCGACGGTGCGCGCTGGGGCCTGCGCATCCGCTATTCGATGGAGGGCCGCGAGCATGGCGGCGCACTGGAAACGGCGGGCGGCATCGCCACTGCGCTGCCATTGCTGGTCGACGCCGACAGCGACTGTTTCTGGGTCGTCTCGGGCGACATCTTTGCGCCGGACTTCTGCTTCGATGCCCAGGTGGCGAAGCGGTTTTAAGCGAGCGGTTTGCTGGCGCATCTGTGGCTGGTGCCGAACCCGGCGTT
>JANNEI010000211.1:0-1910 GCA_031378565.1 Burkholderiales bacterium | reverse complement strand
GGATGGCCGGCCGCGCCCGCAATTGCCGCGGCGCGCATCCAGCCGGTGACGCCACCGATTCGCATCAGGTCCGGCATGTAGAGATCCGCCGCCTGAGCCTGCACCGCGTCGAAGAAGGACCGTGGTCCATAGATGTTTTCGCCGATCAGCACGGGAGTCCTCAGATCGCGCGCCAGCTGTGCGCTTTGCGCGTAATTGTCGAACACCACCGGCTCCTCGAACCAGTACAACCCTTGATCATCCAGCGCGTGGCAGCGCCAGATCGCCTCCTGCAGCGTCTGTCCCTGGTTGAAGTCGCACATCAGCTGTATGTCCTTGCCGATTGCTCCACGCACCAACTCCAGAGCCTTCAGATCATCGGCGAGCTTCGGCCGCCCGAGACGAATTTTGATCGCGCTGAAGTTGCCCTCTGCGACCAGTTCCGCCGCCTCGGTCGCGAGTTTGTCCACCGGCAGCAGCCACAGCCCATTCGTGTTGTAGGTGCGCACGTTGCCGACGCTGCCGCCGAGCAACTCTGCGAGCGGCAGTCCGGCTGCCTTCGCCAGCGCATCCCAGATAGCCATGTCGAGTCCCGCGGCGGCGATCACGCTGACTCCTTGCCTCCCGAGCAGATGCAGCGTGCCGATCACGTCTCGATAAAGGTCGAGTGGCGCGAGCTGCCTGCCCTTGAATGCCTCTGCCATGTCCTCGATCACCGGCCCGATGTAGCGAACCGCCTTCTTCAAATAGGGCTCGAGGTAGCTGTGGCCAACGATGCCTTCCTTCGTCTTCACGTCGATCAGGATGAACGGCCATTCTGCATACGTGCCGACCTTTGCGACGATGGGCCGCCTCATCGGGAGCAGTACTGCGCGCACGCGCACGCTCTCGAAAGTGAGCTTTTCAAGGGCCTTCATGGATGGCGATCTCCTGTTCGTGTCAGAGCAGCCGGCCGGCTTACTCCGCTGGCTGCAAGCGGCGCGTGAGCCTCGCGCGTCAGGTTGATGTGCGCCATGTTGTTGGCCACACCGCCCGCCTCGCGCGCGTCCCACTGGCTGGTGAACACCGGCCGGTTCGACAGCGCCTGCAGCGTGACGGCGGTGATGAACTGCTCGGCCGCCTCGGTCATCACCACCTGCACCGTGGCACCCGCCTTCACCAGCGCACGCGTCAGCTCGGCCGCCTTGTAGCAGGCGATGCCGCCGGACAGGCCCAGCACGATGTGCTTGCCGGCGAGGTGGAGGGGTTCAGTCATGCGGATCGGTTTTGGGTTGCAAAACGTGCTTGCCATGAAGCGAGCGGTTTTGATCTCTGATCATGCTGCTGTAGTCGATGCCGCCGCGCTGAGGTACGCCGGCGTAGGAATCTGGCGCGCCAGAAAACCACCCAAAAGTCGTCTCAATCCACCTCCAATTCAAGAGAAGCGACTCAAGAGCTGACGTTCGCTGGGCAGGCGGCACGCTATTGACGACGGAAGCCATAGCCCGGGCGGCGCCGATCATGCTTGACGACAAGAATCGCAATTCCGTCTGCGGTTTGTCGGTAGATGATCGTGTACGGGAACAGACTCAACGAAAAACCTCGCCGCCCCCTTGATCTGGGCGAACCGATGCCAGGGAACTCGAGCAGCACATGAGCCACGCGCTTGAACTCGGCAACGAACTTTGCAGCTACAGCAGATGAGCCCGTCGATTCATAGAAGGATGCCGCCTCCGCCACATCCTCTTCTGCGGCTGGAGAGAGGGTGATCTTCATCCCTGGAAGCGCGCTTCCAACCGGGCGATGGCCTCTTCAAACGGGATCGGTCTCACCTTTCCAGCGGCGACATCAGCCTCTCGCTCGTCAGCGACGGCCTCCCATGCTGCCTCTACTTCGTCATCTACTTCGAGGCTGGCAATCAGGTGTTCAAGCAGCCTGGAGCGATCAGCAGG
>JANNEI010000183.1:0-4405 GCA_031378565.1 Burkholderiales bacterium | reverse complement strand
CTGAACCAAACCCCACCCAAACCACTCGCACCCGTCCTGCTGAAAGAATGCGCTTTGCCGCGCGACACAGCCGAACAGAATCCGCCACAACCCCCCGAGGCTCCACCATGACCCGACGACCCCTGCTTGCCGTGCTTTGCGCCCTGGGCCTTGCGCCCAAGGCGTCGATGGCACAAGGCACCGATGCCAAACCCAACGCCGCACCGAAGGTCGAACCGCTGACCCTGCCCGACGCCGAATGGAAGAAGCGCTTGACCCCGGCGCAGTACGACGTGCTGCGCAAGGAGGGCACCGAGCGTGCCGGCACCAGCCCGCTGAACGACGAGAAGCGCAAGGGACGCTATGTGTGCGCGGGTTGCGCGCTGCCGCTGTTCACGTCGGAGATGAAGTTCGACAGCGGCACCGGCTGGCCCAGCTTCTTCACGACGTTGCCTGACGCGTTCATCACCAGCACCGACTTCAAGATGGTGTTGCCGCGCACCGAGTACAGCTGCGCACGCTGCGGAGGTCACCACGGGCATGTCTTCGGCGACGGGCCGAAGCCCACCGGCAAGCGGTATTGCAACAACGGCGTCGCGCTGACGTTCGAGGTGGCCGCATGAAGCGAAGGACGAGGGGCCCCGTACAGGGGATCGGCCAGCGCAATGCGGCCAAGCCACCGACGCACCGTTGCAGCGCGTCGAACCTCTTTAGCAGAGGTGGCAGCATGAAGCGAAGGACGAGGGGCCCCGTCAGGGGATCGGCCAGCGCAATGCGGCCGGGCCACCGACGCACCGATGACACGCGCCCAGCGACGCTTGTGGAGGTGGCCGTATGAACGGCCCGTTCAACGTCCTCAAATTCGGCGCTGCGGTGACGCTGCTGACGGTGGCCGGCCTGAGTGGCGCGCAACAGCCGGCAGCCGCAGGGCCTACGGCAACGGCAGCCACCGCCAAAGCCATCTTCGCCGGCGGCTGCTTCTGGTGCGTCGAGTCCGACTTCGACAAGCTGCCGGGCGTGCTGTCCACCACCTCGGGCTACACCGGCGGCACGGTGGCCAACCCGACGTACGAGCAGGTGTCGGGCAAATCCACCGGCCATGCCGAGGCGGTGGAAGTGGTGTTCGACCCGGCCAAGGTGAGCTACTCGCAACTGGTCGAGCACTTCTGGCGAACCATCGACCCGACGATGAAGGACGGCCAGTTCTGCGACATCGGCTCGCCGTACCGCACCGCCATATTCGCGGTCGATGCGGCGCAGTTGGAGGTGGCGCAGGCCTCGCGCGCGGCGCTCGAGAAGTCGAAGCCGTTCAAGGCACCCATCGTGACCGAGATCGTGAAAGCCGGCGCGTTCTACGCCGCCGAGGGCTATCACCAGGACTACTACAAGAAGAATCCGGTGCGCTACCAGTACTACCGCACCAGCTGCGGGCGCGACGCGCGGTTGAAGCAGTTGTGGGGGAGCCAGGCGGCGCATTGAGACGACGAAGCGAAGGGCCTGCGAAGCTGCCCAGCGCAGTCGGCTCGCGAAGGCCAGGTAGAACTTGCGATCAACCACCGTCGTGCAGGCTTGAGAGGATGATCGCCGGTGACCTTCTGAGTTTCCCCCTCTGCCTCTGGGAGAGGGAGAAATGCCGCTAACTCGGACGAAGCACTCAGCCGACGCAGCCAGCCCGGTGGCGGGCTTCTTGCAAGTGCGTGGCGATGCGCGCCCTGCCTGCCAACCCCGCCCCGTCCACCGCCCCGTCCACCCCCGCGGCCGACCCGCCCTGGCGTGCCCAGGAACTGCTGCTGATGAGCGAGGTGATGCGGCTGGTCGGGCAAAGCCTGGCACCCGAGGTGGTGCTGCGCGAGATGCTGCACCTGCTGTCGGAACTGCTGGGCCTGAACCGTGGACGGGTGGTGCTGGCCGATGGTGTCGACGTGGGTGAGGGGAGCAACGCCAGGCGCACGCCGCCCGGCCCGTCGTCGATCCGCTACGCCTACGGGCTGACGCGGGCCGAAATGGCGCGCGGCCGATATGCCGCCGGCGAGGGCATCACCGGCGCGGTGCTGGCCACCGGGCAGGCGATGATCGTGCAGGACATCGACGCCGAGCCGCGCTTTCTGGCGCGTGCCGTCGAACGCGCCCAGCTGCCGCAGGAAACGGTGGCCTTCATCGCGCTGCCGATCGAGGTGAATCGGCGCACCGTGGGCGTGCTGGGCGTGCACCGCATCCGCCGCCGGCACCGCCTGCTGAACGACGATGTGGCGGTGCTGAAAATCATGGCCACGCTGGCTGGCCAGATGCTGCAACTGCGCTCGTTGGTGGAAGAAAAAACCCGCGCCCTGGAAGCACGCAACGCGCTGCTGACGCGCGCCCTCGAATCGGCGGCGGCGCGCTACGGAATCGTCGGCACCTCGGCACCGCTGCTGCAGGCGCTGGGCGAGCTGGAGCGCGTCTCGCACGCATCGGCCAGCGTGCTGTTGCTGGGCGAGTCGGGCACCGGCAAGGAGCTGTTCGCGCGCGCCGTGCACCTGGCCAGCCTGCGCCGCGACGCGCCCTTCATCAAGGTGAACTGCGCCGCCATTCCGGACACGCTGTTCGAGTCGGAGCTGTTCGGCCACGAGCGCGGCGCCTTCACCGGCGCTGTGGCGTCGCGCGCCGGCTGGTTCGAGCAGGCCGACCGCGGCACCATCTTCCTGGACGAGATCGGCGAGCTGCCGCTGCAGATGCAGGCCAAGCTGCTGCGCACCTTGCAAGAGGGCAGCATCGTGCGGCTCGGCGGCAAGCGCGAGGTGGCGGTCAACGTGCGGCTGGTGGCGGCCACCAACCGCAACCTCGAAGCCGAAGTCGAGCGCGGGCTGTTCCGGCGCGACCTGTTCTACCGGCTCAACGTGATCCCGATCCGCCTGCCCTCTTTGGCCGAACGGCGCGAGGACATCCGACCGATTGCGCTGCACTTCCTGAACCGCACCAACCAGGCGAATCAGCGCAACGTGCACCTGTCGCCGGGCGCGCTGGACGCGCTGGAGGCACAGCCGTGGCCGGGCAACATCCGCGAGCTGGCCAATGTGATCGAGCGCACCGTGCTGCTGGCCGATGGCAGTGTGATCTCGCGCGCCGAGGTGGAGCGCTTCCTGCCCGCCGCCACCGCAGCGGCGGCCGTTTCGTCGGCGGTGACGCTGCCCGCGGCGCGCGGTCAGTTGCCGCTGGCCGCCACGACGCCGCTGGTGCGCGAGTACCGCGAGCTGCATTCGCACAGCGCCCAGGAACTGCGCCAGGCCCTGGCGCAACACGGCGGCAACCAGTCGCGCGCGGCGCAGTCGCTGGGCATGACGCCGCGCCAGTTCGGCTACCGCTGGCGCAGGCTGTCGGACAGCGCGCCGGCCGCCTGAAGACACAACAGATTGGCGACAAAATGTCGCCAATCTGTCGTGCCCGGCGGCGCGCATCGAAGTTCGCTTGTTCACTCGAAACCAGCATCCATGCGGGTTTGCGGCCGATCGGGGGAGCACGGACGCGGTTGGCACGTGCGTTGCAATGACAAGGCAGCCCCCACACCACCGGAGAACCTGATGAGCATGCCCACCGTCCTGATTTCAGCCAGCGAACTCGCCACCCTGATGCAGAGCGAGCCTGTCGTTCTGATCGACACGCGCGACGCCGACACCTACGCCGCCGGCCACATTCCCGGCGCGGTCAACCTGCGCGAGATCTTCACCTTCCTGGCCACGTCCACCGCCGAGGGCCTGACCGAATTGAAGGGCACGTTTGCCCAGCACTTCGGCGCGGTCGGCCTGTCCGGCCTGGAAACAGCGGTGTTCTACGAAGACGCGCTGAACAGCGGCTACGGCCAGTCGTGCCGCGGCTACTACCTGCTGACCTGGCTGGGTTACCCGAAGGTGAAGGTTCTCAACGGCGGCTACTCGGCCTGGAAGGCCAGCGGCATGGCCACCACCACCGAGGTGAAGCCCGCCACACCAGCGACCTTCCCGACCGATCTGGCGATGGCCGACGTGATGCTGACCAAGGACGAGATGCTGGCCGCCGTGCTGGGCAAGACTGGCTCCGACACCGTGCTGCTCGACGTGCGCGACATCGACGAATGGATCGGCGACAGCTCATCACCCTACGGCCGCGACTACGCGCCGCGCAAGGGCCGCATTCCGGGTGCCAAATGGCTGGAGTGGTACCGCTTCATGAAGCCGTCTGCCCTCGGCCCGATGATCAAGTCGCCCGACGAAGTGAAGGCCGAGGCCGCCACCGCCGGCATCTCGACCGACGACACGATCTACCTCTATTGCTTCAAGGGCGCACGCGCGTCGAACACCTTCCTGGCGTTGAAGCAGGCCGGGTTCAGCGACGTGCGGATGTACTTCGGTTCGTGGAACGAATGGTCACGCGACCCGGCGCTGCCGATCGAGTCGGGGCTGCCGTTTGCCGA
>JANNEI010000151.1:0-10834 GCA_031378565.1 Burkholderiales bacterium | reverse complement strand
GACGGACACGGCGCCAGGCCATGTCGGTGATGTGCAGCAGGCCGTCGATGCCGCCGAGGTCCACGAACGCACCGTATTCGGTGATGTTCTTGACCACGCCGTTGACGATGGCGCCTTCGCGCAGCGTTTCCATCAGCTTGGCGCGTTCTTCACCCATCGAGGCCTCGACCACAGCGCGGCGCGACAACACGACGTTGTTGCGCTTGCGGTCGAGCTTGATGACCTTGAACTCCATGGTCTTGCCCTCGAACGGGCTCATGTCCTTGACCGGACGCGTGTCGAGCAGCGAGCCCGGCAGGAAGGCGCGAATGCCGTTGACGAGAACCGTCAGGCCGCCCTTGACCTTGCCGTTGACGGTGCCGGTCACGAACTCGCCCGATTCCAGCGAGGTTTCGAGCGACAGCCACGACGCCAGGCGCTTGGCCTTGTCGCGGGACAGGATGGTGTCGCCGTAGCCGTTCTCGACGGCGTCGATCGCGACTGAGACGAAGTCGCCGACCTGGACTTCCAGCTCGCCGATGTCGTTCTTGAATTCTTCAATCGGAACGTAGGCTTCGGATTTGAGGCCTGCATTCACCACCACGAAGCTGTGCTCGACGCGGACCACCTCGGCGGTGATCACTTCGCCGGTGCGCATTTCAGAGCGCTGCAACGATTCTTCGAACAAGGCGGCAAAAGATTCCATGCCCGGCTCGGTGGCGGCAGTTTGGGTTTGTGACATTGGGTGTTTCCGGTGCAGCAGATGCTGCGGGGTTGGGTTGCAAAACCGACGGTCCAGCGTGCCATGCAGCACAGGAGGGGAACCGACGAACTGATCTACCGCTGAACTTCTTTCACCCCGTCTCTCGACGAGGTGCGGCTGAAGCTCAGCCGAACGGTCTGCGTTGCTGCCAAGCCTTCAACACCACGTCCATCGAAGCTTCGACAGAGAGCGCCGAGTTGTCCAGCAGCACCGCATCTTCAGCCGGCTTGAGAGGTGAAACGCTGCGGGATTGATCCCTCGCGTCCCGCGCTTCCAAGTCAGCCCGAAGACTGTCGATATTAGCTGAAAAGCCGTTAGAAATCAACTGCTTATGGCGTCTCTCCGCGCGTGTGGAGGCGCTCGCCGTGAGGAAAACCTTGAGCCCGGCGTTGGGGAAGATGACGGTGCCCATGTCACGGCCATCGGCCACCAGACCGGGCACGCGACGAAACGAAAGCTGCAGCTGTCGCAACGCGTCGCGCACCTTCGAAAATGCAGACACGGTGGAGGCGAGTGCGCCCACATCCTCGCGACGCAATTGATCCTGAACCTCTTTGCCCGCGAGCTGGATGCCACCGCGCAGGAACGTCAGCCGCAGCGACCCCGCCAGCGCCGCCAGCGCGGCCTCGTCGTCTGCCGCCACCCCCGCATTCATCGATGCCAGGGCGGTGGCTCGGTAGAGCGCGCCGGAATCCAGCAAGTGGTAGCCCAGGGCATCGGCGACGGCAGCCGCCAACGTTCCCTTGCCAGACGCGCTGGGGCCGTCCACGGTCAGAACCGGGATGTCGTCTGCATCGGCCTGCACCACCGAGAACAAGTTTCTGAAGTAGTTCGGAAAAGTCTTGGCGACGCATTGGGGGTCGAGGATGCGCACCGGGACGGCGGGGTCGGCACCCGCCAACGGGTTCAACGCAGCGAGTGAAAAGCACATCGCCATGCGGTGGTCGTCGTAGGTGTGGACGACCGCGGCTTGCCAGCGGGCCGGTGGCGCAATCGCGATGAAATCCGCGCCCTCCGTCACCGACGCGCCGAGCTTGCGCAATTCAGTCGCCATCGCGGCGATGCGGTCGGTTTCCTTGACGCGCCAGCTCGCGATGTGGCGCAGCGTTGTGTTGCCTTGCGCGTAGAGCGCCATCACGGCCAGCGTCATTGCTGCATCGGGAATGTGATTGCAATCGAGGTCGATCGCCTGAAGCGGCCAGCGGCCTCGCCTGACTTCGAGCCAGTTCGGCCCTTCGATCACGTTCGCACCCATCGCGCGTGCCGCGTCGACGAAACGGATGTCACCCTGGATCGAGCTGGCCCCGACGCCTTCGATGCGAAGCGGGGCTTGCGTGGCGGCGATCGCGCCCAGCGCGATGAAGTACGACGCGGACGACGCGTCGCCCTCGACGTGAATGTCGCCCGGCGATGTGTACCGGCTGCCTTTCGGGATCACAAAGCGACTCCAGCCGTCGCGCTGCACCGTGATGCCGAACCGAGCCAGCAGGTTCAGTGTGATCTCGACATAGGGCTTCGAGATCAGTTCGCCGTTGACCTCGATTGTCAGTGGCCCCGCAGCGCTCACCAGGGGCAGCGCCAGCAGCAGGGCGGTCAGGAACTGGCTCGACACGTCGCCGCGCACGCGGATCGGCGCGGTGGTGTTCAGCGGTTGCGCAGACGCATTCAGGCGCAGCGGCGGGAAGCCTTCAGTGCCGAGGTAGTCGATGTCGCAGCCCAGCGCACGCAGCGCGTCCACCAGGTCCCCGATCGGACGCTCATGCATGCGGGCCACGCCGCTCAACTCGAACCGGCCTTGCTGTGTGGCGGCCAACAGGGACAGCGCGGCAGTCAGGGGGCGCATCGCCGTGCCTGCGTTGCCGAGGAACAGCGTTGCTTGGCGGTTGATGAGTTGACCGCCCAGGCCGGTGACCTGAACCGTGCTGCCATGAGATTCGACCTTGCAGCCCAGGTCACGCAGGGCCGCCAGCATCACCGCGGTGTCGTCCGACGCCAGCAAATCGCGGATGACGGTGGTGCCGCTGCTCAGGCCAGCCAGCAACAGCACCCGGTTCGAGATGCTCTTGGACCCGGGCAGTTGGACGGTGCCACCTGCCCGGCGCAGCGGCGGCAGGTCGAGAAAGGAAATCTTGCGCATTCGCTATGCAGACGCGGGGGGCGCAAAGCTCAGCGACTGGTGGCCGGCTTGGCGGCCCCCATCTGCCAGGCCGAGCGGGCGTCCGAGGCGACGCGAATCAGGTCTTCGAGGGCTTCGGTGTTGCCGGACTTGATCACATGCTCCATCGCATCCAGCGTGTGTCGAAAGCGCTGCGTCTGCTTCAACAGTTCCTCGCGGTTGGACATCAGGATGTCCCGCCACACGGTCGGGTCGCTGGCCGCGATGCGCGTGAAATCCCGAAACCCCGGGCCGGCGAGCGACAGAAAATCGCGCCCCGCCGGCTGGCCTGCCACCGAGTTGAAATAGGCAAAGGCCAGCATGTGCGGCAGGTGGCTGACGGCGGCAAAGGCAGCGTCGTGGTTCTCCGGCGTCATGCGCAGCACTTGCGAGCCGATGGCAGCCCACACATCCGTGGCTTTCTGCAGAAGCTCGGGCGGCGTCTGCGAGATCGGCGTCAGGATGACCTGGCGGCCCGCATAAAGCGTGGCGTCGGCATTGGCGATGCCGGCAACCTCCTTGCCCGCAATCGGGTGCGCAGGCACGAAGCTGGCAATGCGCTCTTTCAAGACCCGCCGCGCAGCGTCGACCACATCTCGCTTGGTCGAGCCGACGTCCATCAGCAGCATGCCGGGCTCGACCAGATCACGGATCGCCTTGAAGGTTGCCTCGGTGGCTGCGACAGGTACGGCCAGCAACACAATGTCTGAGCCCGACACGGCCAGCAATGCCGACTCCGCCACCATGTCGATGACGCCGAGCTTCTTTGCCTTCTCGGTCGTGGAAGGCGACTTGCTGTAGCCGATGACGCGCTTGACCAGTCCCGCGCGCTTGAGCGCAAGCGCAAACGAGCCGCCCATCAGTCCGCAGCCGATGACACCGAGTTGATTGAACATGAACAGACCGCTAGTGGACGTCGATGGGGTAGGTACCCAGCAACTTGAAGAATGCGCAGACCGCGCGCAACTCCTTGAGCGCGGCGGCCACGTGCGGCTGGTCGGGGTGGCCCTGGAGGTCGATATAGAAGTAGTACTCCCATTGCCCTGAGCGGGCGGGCCGTGACTCGAAACGGCTCATCGACACGCCATGCGCCTTCAGCGGCACCAGCATGTCGTGCACAGCGCCGGGCCGGTTCACCACCGACACCACCAGGCTGGTGCAGTCGTGGCCGGAGGCCTGCGGTTGGGGCTGGCGCTGCGGGTGCGTGACGACGGCGAAGCGGGTGCGGTTGAGCGCGTCGTCCTGGATCGCCGGTGCGACCACATGCAGGCCGTACTCACTGCCGGCACGCGTGCTGGCCACGGCCGCCAGCGTGGCATCCAGGCTGGCCAGCCGCGCGCCTTCGGCGTTGCTGGCGACCGGACGACGCTCCACGTTCGGCAAGTGGGTGCTGAGCCAGGCATGGCATTGCGCCAGCGCTTGCGGATGGGCGCAAATGGCCTGGATGCCGCCGAGCGAGTTGTCGCGGCGCAGCAGGTTGTGCTGCACGAACAGGCTGGTCTCGCCAATGATGAACAGCGGCGTTGTCAGGAACAGATCGAGCGATCGCGCGACCACGCCCTCCGTCGAGTTTTCGACCGGCACCACGCCGAAGTCCGCAGCGCCGGTGGATGTGGCGTGAAACACCTCGTCGAAGCTGGCACACGCCACCTTGACGATCGACGAGCCGAAGAAGCCGAGTGCGGCCTCTTCGCTGAAGGTGCCTGCCGGTCCGAGATAAGCGACACGGGTGGGGGTTTCCAGCGCCCGGCACGCCGACATGATTTCTCGCCAGATGGGTGCCACGCTGTCCGCCTGCAGCGGACCCGGATTGACTGCCTTCAGTCCATCGATCACCTGCGCTTCGCGCTCGGGACGAAAGGCGACCGTGCCTTCGACCTTCTTGACTTCACCCACTTCCAGCGCCAGCGCGGCACGCCGGTTCAGCAATTGAAGCAGTTCGCGGTCGACCGCGTCGATGCGCACGCGCAGTGCCAGCAGAGCGGTGGGGGTCTGGGCAGGTGTCTCAGCCATGGGTCTCAACAGATTTCGAACTCGACGCAAAGCTCACCCAGCCGCCGGGCAAGCGCAGCTCTATTTGCTGGCGCCCCTGGCTGGCTTGGGCGCGGCCGCGCCAGGCTTCGGTGCGGGCGCGCCCGTGTCACCGGCAGTCGCGGGCACGCCCAGCGTGCCACGCACCTTTTGCTGCAGCGCCTGCAGCTTGGTGTCGAGCAGGGGGCCGGCTTCAGCAATCAGTTTTTGAGAAAAGCTGTTCTGCAACTCGGGCGCAATCTGCTGGTACTTCTTGTTGACCGGCGATTCGAGCCAGGCGATCAGTTGCTTCAACTCTTCCTCGGTCAACTTCTCCTCCAGGACCGGGCCGAGCACGCTCGGTGCCAGCTTGACGGCGCGCTCGCGCAGCAGCGGAGTTGCTTCCTCGACAAACTTCTTCACGTCGGTTTCGATGCTGCGGCCTGCAGCTTCGCGCTTGTCGGGCGGGACCTGCGTTTGCAGCGCCTGACCGGCGGCCTGCATCAATTGCATCGCCGGACGCTCGACGATGCCGCGCGCGACGCTCTCGATGCCGGGTTGCTGAAGGAGCAGCAGTTTCTGCACCAGTTCCTTCTTTGCCGGTGAGCTGGTCGTCTGGGCTGCAGCCGAGCCCATGCCAACGCACAACGCCGCCAGCGCAATCATCTTCAACATCAGGTGTTCTCCTCGCCGGCGTCCTGAGACGGATCGGCTTCTGTGGTGGGATTCGGGTCGCCGTTGGCGTCGTTTTCAACAATTCTTTGCAGGCCACTCAGCGTCGATCCACCGTCGAGCGCGATCAGTGTCACGCCTTGCGTCGCACGCCCCAACTCGCGAATCTCGGCCACGCGCGTTCGCACCAGCACACCCTTGTCGGTGATCAGCATGATCTCGTCGTCCGCGCGCACCAGGGTGGCTGCAACCACCTTGCCGTTGCGCTCGGTTTGCTGGATGGCGATCATGCCCTTGGTGCCTCGGCCATGGCGGGTGTACTCGACGATGCTGGTGCGCTTGCCGTAGCCGTTGACGGTGGCAGTCAGCACGCTCTGAGTTTCGTCCTCGGCCACCAGCATCGCGATCACGCTCTGAGCTTCGTCGAGCATCATGCCGCGCACGCCGCGCGCCGTGCGGCTGAGCGGTCGCACATCGTTTTCGTCGAAGCGAACCGCCTTGCCGCCGTCGCTGAACAGCATCACGTCGTGAGCGCCGTCGGTAAGCGCCGCGCCGATCAGGAAGTCGCCGTCATCGAGGTCCACTGCAATGATGCCGGCCTTGCGTGGGTTGCTGAACTCGTCCAGCGCCGTCTTCTTGACCACGCCCTGCGCGGTAGCCATGAACACATAGTGGTTGGCAGGGAAACTGCGGAACCCTTCGGTCAGCGGCAACACGACGTTGACTTTCTCGCCCTGCTGCAGCGGGAACATGTTGACGATCGGCCGGCCGCGAGAATTGCGCGAACCCGACGGCACTTCCCAGACCTTCAGCCAATACACGCGGCCCTTGTTGGTGAAGCACAGGATGTAGTCGTGCGTGTTCGCGATGAACAACTGTTCGATCCAGTCGTCGTCCTTCGTCTGCGTCGCTTGCTTGCCGCGACCACCGCGTTTTTGTGCGCGGTACTCCGACAGCGCCTGGCTCTTGATGTAGCCGGTGTGGCTGAGCGTGACCACCATGTCGGTCGGGGTGATCAGATCTTCGGTGCCAAGGTCTTGCGCGTTGTGTTCGATCACGCTGCGCCGCGCACCCACCTTGGTCTGCCCGAACTCTGCCCTGATAGCGGCCAGTTCCTCCGAGATGATGGTCGTCACCCGGTTTGGCGTCGAGAGGATGTTCAGCAAGTCGGCAATCTCTGCCATGACGTCGCGGTATTCCCCGATGATCTTGTCCTGCTCCAGCCCGGTCAGACGTTGCAGTCGCATCTGCAGGATTTCGCCGGCCTGGTCTTCGCTCAGCCGGTACAGGCCATCGGCTTGCAGGCCGTAGCTTTTCAGCAGGCCCTCGGGGCGAAATGCCTCGCGGCCGCCTGGTGCCTCACCTTCGGCGCGCGCCAGCATCTCGCGCACCATCGACGAGTCCCAGCTCTTGCTCATCAAGGCGGCCTTCGCCACCGGCGGCGTGGGCGATGCCTTGATGGTCGCGATGAACTCGTCGATGTTGGCCAGCGCCACGGCCAGACCTTCCAGCACGTGGCCGCGTTCGCGCGCCTTGCGCAACTCGTACACCGTGCGCCGCGTCACCACTTCGCGGCGGTGCTCCAGGAAGACCGCGATCAGATCCTTCAGGTTGCACAGCTTGGGCTGGTTGTCGATCAGCGCCACCATGTTGATGCCGAACGTGTCCTGCAGCTGCGTCTGCTTGTACAGGTTGTTCAGCACCACCTCGGGCACTTCGCCGCGCTTGAGTTCGATGACCACCCGCATGCCCGACTTGTCGGACTCGTCCTGAATGTGACTGATGCCTTCCAGCTTTTTCTCGTGCACCAGCTCGGCCATGCGCTCGAGCAGGTTCTTCTTGTTCACCTGATAGGGAATTTCATCGACGATGATGGATTGGCGCTGACCTTTGTCGATGTCCTCGAAGTGGCATTTGGCCCGCATCACCACCTTGCCGCGGCCGGTGCGATAGCCGTCGCGAACGCCGCTCAGGCCGTAGATGATTCCGGCTGTCGGAAAGTCCGGTGCCGGGATGATTTCCATCAGTTCGTCGATCGACGCATCCGGGTTCTTCAGCAGGTGCAGGCAAGCGTCTACCACCTCGTTCAGGTTGTGCGGTGGAATGTTGGTGGCCATGCCCACCGCAATGCCGCCCGAACCATTCACCAGCAGGTTGGGTAACTTGCTGGGCAGGACCAGCGGCTCTTTCTCGCTGCCGTCGTAGTTGGGGCCGAAGTCGACAGTTTCCTTGTCGAGGTCCGCCAGCATTTCATGCGCGATCTTGGCCAACCGGATTTCGGTGTAGCGCATCGCCGCAGCGTTGTCGCCGTCGACCGAACCGAAGTTGCCCTGGCCGTCGACGAGCATGTGGCGCAGCGAAAAATCTTGCGCCATCCGGACGATCGTGTCGTACACCGACTGGTCGCCGTGCGGGTGGTACTTGCCGATCACGTCGCCCACGATTCGGGCCGACTTCTTGTACGGTCGATTCCAGTCGTTGTTCAGTTCGTGCATGGCGAACAGCACACGCCGATGCACCGGTTTGAGTCCATCTCGCGCGTCCGGCAAGGCCCGCCCCACGATCACGCTCATGGCGTAATCGAGATACGAGCGCCGCATTTCCTCTTCGAGGCTGATCGGCAGGGTTTCCTTGGCGAACTGGGTCATGAGGTTTGCTGCGGCTTTGGGAAGAGGGCGGTCTGCCACGAGACAAGCCGACTGGAGCGTGGATTCTAAGTGCCGGATGTTGTCGCACTCGCGCAACAATGACCCAGCCATCGGCGCTGCGGAGGCGCAAAAGCAGGCTTCGGAGAAGCCCTATGGCACAATCCTTCGGGTGGTGGGCAATCGCGTAAGCGGGGGTTCGCCAGTGCTTTCCGATTCAAGTTCGGACGATTTTTGCAGAACCCATTGCAGCTTCCCTCGAGAGGAGAACCATGAAGAAACTCAATAAAGTAGCGTCGCTCTTCGCATCCGTCGCGCTTACCGCTTCCGTGTCGGGTGCCTTTGCCCAAACCACTACGGTTGATAACTGGGTCAACAGCACCGGTCTCAACTGGAAGAACGGAACCAACGAACTCTGCTGGCGCGATGCGAACTGGACGCCTGCCACCGCTTCTCCTGATTGCGACGGCGCACCTCCCAAGGCCGCTCCGGCAGCCGCCCCGGCTCCCGCGCCTGTTGCCCCTCCTGCTCCGCCTCCTGCCGCAGTTGTGGCTCCGCCACCCGCTCCTGTACCCGTTCCCGTCCCGGTGGCTCCGGTGAGCGAGAAGGTTACGTTTGCTGCTGATGCATTCTTCGACTTCGACAAGTCGGTGCTCAAGCCAGAAGGCAAGGCGAAGCTCGACGATCTGGTCGGCAAGATGGGTGCGATCAACCTCGAAGTCATCATCGCCGTCGGTCACACCGACTCCGTTGGTGGTGACGCCTACAACCAGAAGCTGTCGGTGAAGCGTTCCGAAGCGGTCAAGGCTTACCTGACCAGCAAGGGCGTTGAAAAGAACCGCGTCTACACCGAAGGCAAGGGCGAGAAGCAACCTGTGGCCGACAACAAGACCACCGAAGGCCGCGCAAAGAATCGTCGCGTAGAAATCGAAGTGGTTGGCACGCGCACCAAGAAGTAATCAGCGTTTCGCTGACCCGCGAAACCCCGCTGCGGCGGGGTTTTCTGTTTTTGGGCCGGCTGCATTCCAAGGCATTGCGTACCATCGAAGCATGAGCATCAACGCCGACCCCCAGGAACTTGCGAAATTCAGTGAATTGGCTCACCGGTGGTGGGACACGGAAAGTGAGTTCCGTCCGCTGCACCAGATCAACCCGTTGCGGCTCGAATGGATCGACGCTATCGCGCGCATCAGTGGCAAGCGTGTGCTCGACGTAGGTTGCGGTGGCGGCATTCTTTCAGACGCGATGGCACGCGAGGGGTCCAGGGTAATGGGCATCGACTTGTCGGGCAAAGCGTTGAAAGTCGCCCAGTTGCATGCACTTGAGGCAGGGACGCCCTCCGTCGAGTACCGTGAAATTGCGGCCGAGACCCTTGCTGAGCAAATGCCGGCCGAGTTCGATGTGGTGACCTGCATGGAAATGCTGGAACACGTTCCTGATCCAGCGTCAGTCGTCAGTGCATGCGCGACCCTGGCGAAGCCCGGCGCATGGCTTTTCTTCTCGACCATCAACCGCAGCCCGAAGTCGTTCCTGTTCGCCATCGTCGGTGCCGAGCACGTGTTGAAACTGTTGCCCAAGGGCACGCATGAGTACGCCAAGTTCATTCGACCCAGCGAACTGGCCCAAGCTTGCCGCAATGCGGGCTTGACCCTGGAAGGGAGCCGCGGCCTGGAATACAACCCGCTCACGCGACGCTACTGGTTGTCGGGGAACACCAGCGTGAACTACATGTTCGCCTGCCGCAAACCGGCATGAGTGCGTTGCTGCGGGCGGTGCTTTTCGATCTCGACGGCACCCTGATCGACAGTGCGCCTGACCTGGCCGGTGCCGCCAACGACATGCGTCTGGCCCGAGGCCTGCCAGCGTTGGCGTACGAGTGTTTCAGGCCGATGGTGGGGTCGGGCGCGCGCGGCATGGTCGGTGCGGCCTTCGGTATCGGCCCTGATCAAGCCGCGTTCGGCGACCTGCGCGATGAGTTTCTGAATCGCTACGAACAGCGGATGACGCAGGACACGCGTGTCTTCGCAGACATGCTGTCGGTGCTGGCGGCACTCGAGGCGAAGGCGTGCCCTTGGGGCATCGTCACCAACAAGGCGATGCGCTTCACCGAGCCGCTGGTTCGAGCATTGGATTTGCATGCCCGCGTTGCCGTCGTGATCGCCGGCGACACCACGCCACATGCCAAGCCCCACCCGGCTCCTCTGCTCGAAGCGGCCCGGCGCCTGGGCGTCGAGCCGAGCGATTGCGCCTACGTAGGCGACGACCTGCGTGACGTGCAGGCGGGCCGCGCCGCAGGCATGGTGACGATGGCGGTGCGCTGGGGTTATCTTGGGCTGGGTGCCCCGATCGACGCATGGGGTGCTGACCATGTCGCCGACTCCCCCAATGAGGTCTTGAAGCGCCTCGCAATGTCCTAAACTACAGGTTCTAAGGGGCCGACCTGGTTTCGACGCGGGTACGGATTTGGACTAGGGCATGCCGAGCACCAGTTCGCTCGTAAAACCACTGGAAACAAAGTAACTGCGAACGACTCTTCGTACGCCCTCGCCGCTTAAAACCGGTGAGCTTCGCAACAGTTGGCCGATGGGCTGGGTCTGAGGGGCAACCTGA
>JANNEI010000124.1:0-2988 GCA_031378565.1 Burkholderiales bacterium | reverse complement strand
TGCCCGCCGCGTGCTCAGTGTCGAGCTCAGTGCGGCCGAGGTCATCGCGCTGACGCCCGCGCGCGAACCGCACCCGGATGCCGTCGGCGACATGCGGGCGCGCATGCAGCGCAGCGGGCAGTGGAACAGCGGCCAAATGGCGGGGCGACGCTGGCCGGTCGCCTGCGTGTCGCTGGAGATCACGCAGCGCTGCAACCTGGACTGCACGCTGTGCTACCTGAGCGAGTCGTCCGAGGCGGTGCGCGACCTGCCGCTGGAAGAAGTGTTTCGGCGCATCGACATGGTGGTGGCGCATTACGGGCCGGGCACCGACGTGCAGGTCTCGGGCGGGGAGCCGACGCTGCGCCGTCGCGACGAGCTGATCGCCATCGTCGCGCGCATCCACCAGCGCGGGCTGCGCGCCTCGCTGTTCACCAACGGCATCAAGGCCACGCGCGAGTTGCTGACCGAGTTGGCACGCAGCGGGCTGACCGATGTGGCCTTTCATGTCGACATGACGCAGCAGCGGGCCGGCTTTGCCACCGAAGCAGCTCTGAACGCGCTGCGCATCGAGTACATCGAGCGGGCGCGCGGCCTGGGGCTGGGCGTGTTCTTCAACACCACCGTGCACGTCGCGAATGCGGGCGAGGTGCCGATGCTGGCCGCGTTCTTCGCGGCGCAGGCCGACGTGGTGCGCTTCGCCTCGTTCCAGCTGCAGGCCGAAACCGGGCGCGGCGTGCTGGGCGCGCGCACCGACGCCATCAGCAACGACAGCGTGGCCGCGCAACTGTGTGCCGGCGTGGGCACGCCGCTGCGCTTCAACACCCTGCTGTCGGGCCACCACGACTGCAACCGCAGCGCGGTGGTGTTCGTCGTCGACGGCCGCGCTTTCGATGCCTTCGACGACGAGGCCTTCATCCAGCGCTTCATGCGCGAGACGGCAAACCTGCGCATCGACCGCGGCACGCAATGGCGCGCCGCCGTCTCGCTGCTGAAGGCCGGGCTGACCCGCCCGAGGCTCGCGTTTGCCGCGCTGCGCTGGGGCTTCGCCTTCGCGTGGAAGGCACGGCGCGAACTGATCGCGGCGCGCGGCCGCGTCCACAAGCTGACGCTGTTCACGCACAACTTCATGGACGCCTGCAGCCTGGACCGCGAACGCATCGACGCCTGCGTGTTCATGGCCGTCACGCAGCACGGGCCGATGAGCATGTGTGCCTACAACGCGCGGCGCGACCACTACCTGCTGCAAGCCTTGCCGACATCGAAGGGCGAGTGGCAACCGCTGGGCCTCGTGAAGGAGCAGCCGATCAAGTTCCTGAAAGGCCGCGCGCGAGAGGCTTGGCTGCACGCGCGCAACGGGGTTTCGGTTGCCCCACAGAAGCGCAACGCATGACGCTGCTGCCCCGCATCGCTGTTGCCTTGCTGATGTTGATCGCATTGGCGGGTTGCGCCATCCGCGTGCTGGTGCCCGATGCGCCGCCGGCCACGGCACCGGTCGCGCAGGCCGCGTGGGCGCGCGTGCTGGACCGCTTCGTCGACGAGCGCGGCGATGTCGACTTCGCCGCGCTGGCGCAAGACCGCGCCGACCTCGATCGTTACGTGCGCTTCGTCGCCGACACGCCGCCGCCGGGCGATGCGGCCGGCCACGCCCATAAGAACGAGCGGCTGGCCCACCTGATCAACGCCTACAACGCGCTGTCGATGTTCAACGTGATCGAAAGCGGCATTCCGCGCACCCACGCGGGGTTGAACAAGATCACCTTCTTCGTCAACCGGAAGCTGCGCATCGGCGGCGAGGAGCGCTCGCTCTACAGCTTCGAGAACGACATGATCCGGCCCTACACGCGCAGCATCGGCGAGCCGCGCGTGCACTTTGCGTTGAACTGCAGCGCGCTGGCTTGCCCTGCGCTGCCGCGCACGCCGTTCACGGCCACCGATCTGCCGCAGCAACTGGCGCACGAGTCGGCCGCGTTCTTTGCGCGACCCGAAAACTTTCGGGTCGATCACGCGACGCGCACGGTGTGGCTCAGCGAGATCCTGAAGTTCTACACCGAAGACTTCGTGCCCGACCATGGACGCAACCTGATCGAATACGCGAACCGCCACGTCGCCACCCCGGCACCCATCGACTACGCGGTGCGGTTCACGCCCTACGACTGGACGGTGGCGAACAGCCGGCGCTGAAGAACCGTGCGGGTCTGCGGGGACAATGCAGGCCAGAACCTGCTGCTGTCCCATGCTGAGAATCACCGAACTGCGCCTGCCGCTGAACCACCCCGAGAGCGCGCTGCGGCCGGCGATCACCGAGCGCCTGGGCGTGAGCGACGCGGCGCTGAAATCGTTCACGGTGTTCAAGCGCAGCTTCGATGCCCGCAAGAAGAGCGCGGTGGTGTTGATCTACACGATCGACTGCGAACTCGACGACGAGGCCGCCACGTTTGAGCGGCTGGCGGGCCAGCCGCACATCCGGCCCACGCCCGACACCGCGTACCGCTTCGTCGGCCACGCGCCGGCTGACGGGTCGGCCGTCGGCGCGGCGCGACCGCTGGTTGTCGGCTTCGGGCCGTGCGGCATCTTCGCGGCGCTGCTGCTGGCGCAGATGGGCCTGCGCCCGATCGTGCTGGAGCGCGGCCGCCCGGTGCGCGAGCGCACGAAAGACACCTGGGGCCTGTGGCGCAAAGGTGTGCTCGACGCCGAGTCGAACGTGCAGTTCGGCGAGGGCGGCGCCGGCACCTTCAGCGACGGCAAGCTGTGGAGCCAGATCAGCGACCCGCGCCACCTGACGCGCAAGGTGCTGAACGAGTTCGTGAAGGCCGGTGCGCCGGAAGAAATCCTGTTCATCGCCAAGCCGCACATCGGCACCTTCCGGCTCGTCGGCGTGGTCGAGAAAATGCGCGCCGAAATCGAGTCGCTGGGCGGCGAGGTGCGCTTCGGGCAGCGCGTCACCGACGTGCTGATCGAAGGCGGGCGCATCCGTGGCGTCACCGTGAACGACGCTGAAGAAATCGC
>JANNEI010000122.1:0-2692 GCA_031378565.1 Burkholderiales bacterium | reverse complement strand
AGGTGCGGAAACAGCGCGTAGCTCTGGAACATCATGTTGATCGGGCGCTGGTAGGGCGGCAGGTGCGCCAGGTCCTGGCCGTTCAGCACGATGCGCCCGGAGGTCGGCGTCTCGAAGCCGGCCAGCATGCGCAGCAGCGTGGTCTTGCCGCAGCCCGATGCGCCGAGCAGCGCGAAGATCTCGCCCCGGCCGATGTCCACGCTGACATGGTTGACCGCCACGGCACCGCCGCCGAAGTCTTTGACCACGTCGTCGATCTGCAGGTAGGCGGGCGCCGGAGAAATCGAGCGCGAGACCGGCGAGAGTGCGGCGGCCATGGCGTGTCAGCTCACAAGCCGGTCTTGAACGAGGTGTACAGCCGCGTCATGGTGCGGCGCAGGTCGTTGTTGATGGCGTCCGGCATCGCCATTTTCTTCATGTCCGCATCGCTCGGGAACACCGTCGGGTTGCTGGCGATCTCGGGCTTGATGAACTTCTTCGATTCCTTGTTCGGGTTCGCGTAGAACACCTTGTTGGTCAGGCCCGCATGCACCTCGGGCTTCATGATGTAGTTGATGAACTTGTGCGCGTTGGTGGGGTGCGGCGCGTCGGCCGGGATCACCATCACGTCCATGAACACGATGCCGCCGTTCTTCGGAATCAGCGCCTCCAGCTTCTGGCCGGTCTTGCCGTCGATGGCGCGCTGGCGCGCGATGTTCACGTCGCCCGACCAGCCCAGCGCCACGCAGATCGAGCCGTTGGCCATGTCGTTGATGTAGCCCGACGAACTGAACAGCGTCACGTACGGGCGGATGCTTTTCAGCAGCGGTGCCACGCCGGCGTAGTCGGCCTGGTTGCGGCTGTAGGCGGGCTTGCCCAGGTAGTGCAGGGCGGCCGGCACGATCTCGGTGGCAGAGTCGAGGAAGCTCACACCGCAGCCCTTGAGCTTGCTGATGTACTCGGGCTTGAACACCAGGTCCCAGACGTTGTCGGGCATCGGCGTGCTGCCCAGCGCGGCCTTCACCTTGTCGACGTTGATGCCCACGGTGGTGAAGCCCCACAGCCAGTCGACCATGTACTGGTTGTCGGGGTCCAGCTTGGCCAGCGCGGCCTGGATTTCGGGGTCGAGGTTTTTCAGGTTGGGCAGTTGCGACTTGTCCAGCTTGCGCAGCAGGCCGGCGTCGGCCTGCACCTTGGCCCAGTACGACGACGGCACGACGATGTCGTAGCCGGTCTTGCCCGCCACCAGCTTGGCGTGCACGATTTCGTTGTTGTCGAAGTTGTCGTAGCGGACCTTGATGCCGGTTTCTTTTTCGAAGTTTTTCAGCGTGTCGTCGGCGATGTAGTCGGACCAGTTATAGATATTCAGGATCTTTTCTTCCTCTTGCGCGGCGGCCGGCATGCCCCACAACAGAGCGGTCGCAGCGAGCGCGGTGCCAACGGAAAAGGCGAGTGAATCGAGCATCGGTTTCATGCGAATTTCCTTCATGTCAAAACTCCAAACATCAACGGATATGGGCAACAGATTCGAGCCAATGGCAGTCTAGCCAGCGCTTGACCCGAGGCAGCTACAGGCAAACCCCGTGCCATCGCGTCAAACGCTGCCGAGCCGCTTCAGGTCGGCCAACGTCAGGTCGAGACACCGGCCGATCAGCGCCACCATCTCGTCGATCTGCGCCTTTGTGATGACCAGCGGCGGCGCGATGATCATTCGGTCGCCGACGGCCCGCATGATCAGCCCGTTGCCGAAGCAGTGGCCGCGGCACAGCATGCCGACCTCGTGCGCGCTGTCGAAGGTCTCGCCCGTCTCCTTGTTCCTGACGATCTGCAGCGCGCCCATCAGGCCGATGCTTTGCGCTTCACCGATCAACGGGTGCTTGGCCAGCGCTTCAAAGTGTTTTGCCAGGTACGGCCCCAGGTCGTCGCGCACCTTGTCGACCAGGTGCTCGCGCTGGATCAGCCGGATGTTGGCCAGTGCCACCGCACAGGCCACCGGGTGGCCCGAGTAGGTGTAGCCGTGGTTGAACTCGCCGCCTCGGTCGATCAGCACGCGGGCGATGCGCTCGCCCACCATCACGCCGCCGAGCGGGATGTAGCCCGAGGTGACGCCTTTGGCGAACGTCATCAGGTCAGGCCTGAAACCGAAGGTCTCGCAGCCCCACCAGTGGCCGGTGCGGCCGAAGCCGCAGATCACTTCGTCGGACACCAGCAGCACGCCGTACTTGTCGCAGATGCGCTGGATCTCGGGCCAGTAGGTGGCGGGCGGAATGATCACGCCGCCGGCACCCGGGACCGGCTCGCCGATGAAGGCGGCGACCTTGTCGGCACCAACTTCGAGAATTCTGGTTTCGAGCCAGCCCGCCGCTTTCAGGCCGAATTCGTCGCGCGTGAGTCCTTGGCCATGCTCGAACCAGAACGGTTGCTCGATGTGGGTGATGCCCGGAATCGGCAGCCCGCCCTGCGCATGCATGCCGCTCATCCCCCCCAGTGACGCGCCGGCCATCGTCGAGCCGTGGTACGCGTTGTGGCGGCTGATGATGACCGTGCGCTCGGGCTGGCCCAGCACGTCCCAGTAGCGGCGCACCATTCGCACCACGGTGTCGTTGCCCTCGGAGCCCGAGCCCGAGAAGAACACGTGCTTGAACTGCGGCGGCGTGACTTCAGACAGCAGCTCGGCCAGTTCGATGGCCGGCTTGTTGGCGGTTTGAAAGAA
>JANNEI010000089.1:0-2261 GCA_031378565.1 Burkholderiales bacterium | reverse complement strand
AGGCCCCAGGCAATGGTGCCCAGCGGCAGGTAGTGGCCCGACAACTTCAGCGTCAGCGCACCCAGCAGCAGCGCCACGCCGGCACTGAGCAGCGCCCCTGCGAGCAGCGCGATCCACGGCGCGTGCTGGGCCCAGGCGAAGGCGGCGGGCAGCGGCACGACGCCGGTCGACAAGGCGGCCGTCGTGTACGCGCCCAGGCCGACGAAAGCCGCCTGCCCGAAGCTGGTGAGTCCGCCCACCCCGGTCAACAGCACCAGCCCGAGGGCGACCAATGAATACAGGCCGATGTTGTTGAGCAGGGTCAGATAAAACGGCGGCAGCAGCGCAGGGGCCAGCGCCAACGACACCACGAACAGCAGCAGCACCTGCCATGGCGCGACAGCCAAGCGGCGCGTCATTCGTCTTCCTCCACATGGCGCGTCGTCAGCGAGCGCCACAGCAACACCGGAATGATCAGCGTGAAGACGATGACTTCCTTGTACTCGCTGGCCCAGAACGCCGAGTACGCCTCGATCAGGCCGACCAGCACCGCGCCGGCAGCCGCCAGCGGGTAGCTGACGAGGCCGCCGATGATCGAGCCGACGAAGCCCTTGAGGCTGATCAGGAAGCCCGAGTCGTAGTACAGCGTGGCCATCGGCGCGATCAGAACACCCGACATCACGCCGATCAGCGCGGCCAGGAAGAATGTCGCCTTGCCGGCGAACACCGGCGAGATGCCCATCAGCCGCGCGCCGATGCGGTTCATCGCCGCGGCGCGCAGCGCCTTGCCGTACAGCGTGCGCTCGAACGCCACCGACAAGGCCACGATCAGCGCCGCCGACACGCCGACCACCCACAGCGTCTGGCTGTTCAACCGGATGATGCCGAACGTCAGCGCGTCGTCTGAAAACGGCGTGGTCCTGGCCCCCTCAGGCCCGAACAGGAACAGGCCCATGCCGACCATCGCCACGTGCAGCGCAATCGACACGATCAGCAGCACCAGCGACGGCGCTTCGGCAATCGGCTGGAACACGAGGCGGTACAGCAGCGGCCCCATCGGCACCAGCAGCGCCAGGGTCAGCAGAATCTGCAGCGGCATCGCCAGCGTGGCCAGCGGCAACCGGTGCAGCAGCAGCGCCAGAGCGAACGGATAGAGAAGCTTGGCGATCAGCCCGAACGACGGCCGCCAGCGCCTGGCACGCCACAGGTCGGCCACGTCCAGCACGGCAGCGGCCAGGCACAGGCCGGCCAGCAGCCAGACCACGGTGCCGGGCCGGCCGGCCTGGATCGAAGCCAGCGTGAGCGCACCGTAGGCAACGAATTCGCCCTGCGGAATCAGCAGCACCC
Organism: Burkholderiales bacterium; assembly: GCA_031378565.1. Lineage (GTDB taxonomy): Bacteria > Pseudomonadota > Gammaproteobacteria > Burkholderiales > Burkholderiaceae_C > JANYJJ01. Next base: position 935 of record JANNEI010000089.1, on the reverse strand, counting down.
GCGTGACGCTGAACACCAGCACGATGGCCAGCGCCAGCAGTGCGTAGATGGCACCGTTGGTGAGGCCGTCCTGCCCCAGCAGCACGGCGATCTGCAGGTTCACGCGCAGGCCCCGGCCGGACGCATGCGACTGCGCGCCGCTGCCCGCCTTACTTCAGCAGCGCCCAGTTGCCGTTCCTGACGGTGATCAGTTCACGCCCGCGCTCGTCGAAGCCGCTGTGGTCCTGTGCCGTCATGTTGTAGACGCCCTGGGTGGCCACCAGGTCTTTCGTTTGCTCGAGCGCGTCGCGCAGCGCAGCGCGGAATTCCTTGCTGCCGGGCTTGCCTTTTTGCGCGGCCAGCGGAATCGCTTTTTCCAGCAACAGCCCGGCGTCGAACACGTTCGCACCGAAGGTGGCTGGCTTGGCACCGTGCAGCTTCTCGTACGCCGCGATGTAGTCGGAGGCGATCTTTTTCGACGGGTTGCTGTCGGCGATTTCGGGCAGCACCAGCATCAGGCTGGCTGCCAGGATCGTGCCTTCCACCTTCTTGCCGCCGAGCTGCAAAAAGGCCGGCAGCGCGGCACCGTGCGTCTGGTAGAACTGGCCCTTGTAACCTTGGTCGACCAGCGTCGTCTGCGGCAGCACCGTGGGGCCGCCGGCCGCGGCGACCAGCACCGCATCGGGGTTGGCCGACAGGATCTTCAGGCTCTGCGCCGTGACCGAGGTGTCGGACCGCAGGTAGCGCTCGCTGGCCACGATCTTGATGTTGTTGCGGCCGGCCAGGTCGCCGAACACGCGCACCCAGTTCTCGCCGTACGGGTCGTTCAGCGCGATCACGCCGATGGTCTTGACCTTGGCCTTGACCATCTGCTCGACCAGCGCCCTGGCGATGATGTCGTCGTTCTGCGTGGTCTTGAAGACCCAGCGTTTCTGCTCGGTCATCGGCAGCACCAC
>JANNEI010000045.1:0-5295 GCA_031378565.1 Burkholderiales bacterium | reverse complement strand
GATCAACACTTGGCGCACCGGGATGTCGATCTTGGTGATCATGGCCTGGATCTCTTCCAGCTTGGAGGGGATGTCGCTGACGAACAGCTGATTGGTGCGTGTCTCGAAGATCACGCTGCCGCGGGGGGACAGGATGCGACTCGAATTCCCACCGCTGCTCTGCCCCGTTGCCTGGCCTGTCAAGCCCTTCGCCACTTCCTCGGCCTTGGTGTAGTTCAGCTGAAACGATTGAGTGCGAACCGGCTCGAGCGCCGCGATCTGCGACTTCGATTCGAGCTCTGCCTTTTCTTTCGCAGCCAACTCGTCCTTCGGAGCGATCCAGATCACGTTGCCGGACTTGCGCAGGCCCAGGCCCTTGGCTTGCAGAATGATGTCCAGCGCCTGGTCCCACGGCACGTCTTTCAATCGCAGGGTGACGTTGCCGGTCACCGTGTCGCTGGTCACGACGTTGAAGTTCGTGAAGTCGGCGATCACCTGAAGCAGTGCCCGCACCTCGATGTTCTGGAAGTTCAGCGACAGCTTCTCGCCTGCATAGCCCGGGCCTTGCGTCAACTTGTTCGGGTCCACCTTCTGGGGTCGGACTTCAAGCACGAACTGGTTGTCGCTTTGGTAGGCGCTGTGCTCCCACGCACCACGCGGCTCGATCACCATGCGCACGCGGTCACCAACTTGCGAGGTGGTGACGAACTGAACCGGTGTTCCGAAATCGGTCACGTCCAGTCGACGACGAAGGCTGTCAGGCAAGGTCGAACGCAGGAATTCGACGACCAGGCCCTTGCCTTGTTGGCGAATGTCCACGCCCACCTGATTGTTCGGAAGGTCAACCACCACGCGGCCCGCGCCATCCGCGCCCTTGCGAAAATCGATCTCCTTCAATGCCAACTGGGTGCGGTTGGTGCTTTCGGCAAATCGCGTGGGCTCGGTCGGCGCATTGGCCGCAGCAGGGGCTCCGCCAGCATCCAGGATCAACAGCAGCGCCTTGCCCTGCAACTGCGCGCGGTAGTTGGTTGCTTGCTTGAGGTTCAGTACCAACCGAGTGCGTTCACCGGCCTGGGCAATGCTGACCGAGCGCAGGTTTCCCTGGTTGATTTCAATGTTCGACTTGCCCAGTGCACTGCCCACGCCGGGCAGGTCGATGGCAATGCGTGGCGGCGTCTGAATCGTGAAGCCGGTCGGCACCGCCGCCAGCGGCTCGGACAACTCGATTCGCACGACTTCGGAGCCGGCTTGTTGCGTGCTGTTGATCGACTGGATGGCGTTTTGCGCCATGACCTGGAAAGACGCGCCGAGAAACAACGCGAGCGCTCCCAACCGGGCCCGCAAGTTACCCATCATTCTTTTCTCCTGAATGCTCTTCATCGCGCCTTCTCCTGGAGCTGGATCACACTCGTGCGTTCGATCCATTCGCCCGCCGCATCCTGAACGATCTCTCTCAGGGAAACATCCGTTTCGGAAATCTTCGTGATCTTTCCGTAGTTCTGCCCCAGGTAGTCACCCAGCTTCACGTTGTGCAGCAGGTTGTCGACCCGAAGGAAGGCGTACTGACGGCCCTGTTTCACCACACTGCCGACCATGCTCATGCTGTCCAGCGGGTAGGCTTCCAGCGGTTCCTTGCGGCGGTTGATTTCTGCCGACAGCAGCGAGTTCGGCTGCCGGGCTTCCTGCTTCAGCGCCACCGTCAACTTCTGGGTGCTGAAGGGTTCCACGCCGTCCATCGAGGCATACGGCTGCGGATTGAATTTCTTGGGTGCGTTGAGCGGCTGGATGCTGGGCTTGACTTCGCGCTTCTGCTGCTCCATCCATTGCTGCAATTCGTCTTGCTCGCCGGCACAACCGGATGTCAGCATGGCCAGCCCAAAAGCAGCGAGAGCGAATGCGAGGCGACCAAAAAAGCGCCTCACTTCTTGGCCCCGGCTTTCGCCTTCTCGGCGTTTCTGCGAATCTGTTCCAGCTCGGCCGAGTCGAGATAACGATAGGTTCGGGCAGTCGCATCCATCGACAAAACGCCCGACGGATCTTTGGTGCCGACGATGTTCATGTTGTGCAGCGTCACGATGCGGGAAAGGTTTGCCACATCGGCCGCAAACGCACCGATGTCGTGGTAGCGACCGGAGACGCGGATTGCAATTGGCAGCTCGGCGTAATAGTCCTTCACCAGCACCTGACCCGGCCTGAACAGCTCGAATTGCAGGCCGCGACCCAGGCCTGCCTGGTTGATGTCCGACAGCAGAGCGTCCATCTCTGCCTTGCCTGGCAACTGCTTTTCCAGTTGTGTCACGTACTCTTCGACTTGCAGCTTCTGCTTGCGCAACTCGCCGAGGTTGACGGCTTGGGCCAGCTTGCTGCGGTAATCTTGTTTGAGCGCGGGCTCCTTCGCACGCACCGCATCCAGCTCGTCTTGCGCGCTGGACAACAGCAGGAACCAACCCACCACCACCACCAGCACGCCGAGTACCAGCCAGGTGGCGGACTTTGGCAACATCGGCCATTGGCCGGGTTCATTCGGGTTCAGCCCGCGGAACTGAGATGCAGCCCCCTCGAACACCGAATTCAGATCAACGTTGAGCGCTTTTTTCTGGGTTGCCATCTCAACCTCAGGCTTTCTTGGCCGCAGAGGCCAACGGGGCGCTTGCGGGCTTGCCGGCAGGAACCGCGTCGGTCATCGCCGCCGGTTTGTCTTGCGGCCGCTTGACGGTGACGCGAACCGAGAAATCGAACAATCGCTTTTGCTCGCGATTGGCCGTCTGCACGGTCGACGCCTTGATCTCGACCAACTCGGGCTTCACCAGCCATTCGGAGTTGTAGGCGGTGTTGCGCAGGAACTCGGAAACCCGTTCGTTGGTCTGGGCAACGCCCGTCACGCTCAACACCTGGCCGTCTTGCTTCACGGCCGTGAAGTACACACCTTCAGGCGTCTGACGTACCAACTCATTCAACACGTGAACCGGCACATTTCGATCGATCTGCAGGTCCTCGACCGCCCTTTGCCGCGCCTTCAGCGACTCGATTTCGGCCCGCAGCGTCGCGATGTCCTTGATCTGAATCTCGAGCTTCTTGATCTCACCTGTCAGAAACTCATTGCGCTGTTGCTGCGACGAAGTCATTTGCTGAAGCACCAGGTACCACACGCCCACGACTGCCAGCCCGGCAGCGGCCGCAAGTGCCAAACCAGCGAAGTACGCGATCTTCCTGCGCTTGCGCTTTTCTTCGCGGTGTGGAAGCAGGTTGATGAGGATCACTGCATGAACCTCCGCATCGCCAGGCCGCAGGCCGTCAGGTACGACGGGGCCTCGCGCCGAAGCTTGCTCTCGCGCACCGCGCTGCCAAGCTTCATGTTGTCGAACGGGTTCACTACCATCGAGGCAAAACCGGTCAGCTCGGTGACACGATCCTTCAGACCCGGCAAGGTGGCGGTTCCCCCGGCCAACATGACGTAATGCACCTTGTGGTGCGGCGTGCTGGTGAAGAAGTACTGCAACGCGCGCCCGATTTCCTGGGACAAGCTGTCCACGAACGGGGCCAGGATCGAAGCGTCGTAGTCGTCAGGCAGGTCGGCCGCAAGCTTCTTCTGCTCGGCCTCTTCGAAAGAGAAACCGTACTGACGCGAAATCAATTGCGTGAGCTGCGACCCGCCGAACGCCTGGTCGCGGTCATAAAGCATTTCGTCGTCGCGCAAGACCTTGAGGCTGGTGGTGTCGGCACCGATTTCAAACAAGGCGACCAGCGCGTCCTTGCCTTCGTTGGGAAGCGCTTCGATCACGCGGCCCATCGCCAGGCGAGAGGCGTGCGATTCGATGTCCAGCACCATCGGCTTGAGCCCTGCCGCCTCGGCCAGACCCTGCCGGTCCTGCACGCGGTCCTTGCGTGACGCTGCAATCAGCACTTCGACATCGCCCACCGATGTTGGACTGGGCCCGATCACACAAAAATCCAGGCTCACCTCGTCGAGCGAAAAGGGGATGTACTGGTTGGCTTCGGCCTCGACCTGAAGTTCCAGTTCTTCATCACGCAGACCGGCCGGAAGCATGATTTTCTTGGTGATCACCGCCGATTGCGGCATCGCCATGACCACATGTTTGGTGCGGGTGCCGCTCTTGGAAACCACGCGCTTCACTGCGTCGGCCACCTCATCGAATTTCTCGATCTGGCCGTCGGTAATCCAACCCTTTTCGAAACTCTCGGAGGCAAAGCGCTCAAGGACAAATTCGCCCGATGCGTCCTGGCCCAACTCGACAAGTTTCACGCTGGACGAACTGATGTCCAGCCCGATCATCGGCGGATGTTTGCGGCCCAACAACGTGTCCAGAAAGCTCACGGCGCTTCTCTCCCAACACCTGAAAAAAGGCACTGGCACTGTTAATAAGTTACTTGAATGCTAGCAGTAAAGCCATTGAACAACAAAGCAATTTGCCCATTGCAGCACGAGCTCCCGTGGCAAAACTCACACGCGGAGGCAATGTGTTTGTCGGTACTTTCGGGTCAACCCTGAGCCTGCCGAACACGCGTTGCCAACGACTTCACGAACGGCGGCAAAGTCCGCAAATCGGCTTCCTATAATTCCCTTCATCAACGTTGGAGTTTCATGAGCGAATCCGAGCGCGCGAGTCAGACCCCCGACCGTGCCAAGACTCCCGGGCCAAAGCGGTTGGCCATGCCCGGATGGACAGCCTGGACGTTGCGCATCGGCGCGTGGATGCTGGGGCTGGCGGCGGCTGCGTCGCTGTCGGTCTTGATGGTCGTGGCGATGGCGCTCGCCGTCGCCTACCCCAACCTGCCCGAGATCAGCGGGCTGACCGACTACCGGCCGAAGCTGCCGATGCGCATCTACTCGGTCGACGGCGTGATGTTGGGCGAGTACGGCGAGGAACGTCGCAACTTCACACCCATCGCGCAGATCCCGAAGGCAATGAAAGACGCGGTGCTGGCCTCTGAGGATGCGCGCTTCTACCAGCACAGCGGCGTCGACATCAAAGGCGTTTTGCGTGCGGGACTGGCCCAGTTCAGCCGCTCGCGCAGCCAGGGCGCGTCCACCATCACGATGCAGGTGGCGCGCAACTTCTACCTGTCTTCCGAGAAGACTTACACGCGCAAGATCTACGAGATGTTGTTGGCCTTCAAGATGGAAAGCCTGCTGACGAAGGATCAGATCCTTGAGGTCTACATGAACCAGATTTTTCTGGGTCAGCGCGCCTACGGCTTTGCATCGGCCAGTGAGATCTACTTCGGCAAGCCGCTGAAGGACATCACCGTCGCCGAGGCCGCGATGTTGGCTGGTCTGCCGCAGGCACCGTCGGT
>JANNEI010000577.1:0-4445 GCA_031378565.1 Burkholderiales bacterium | reverse complement strand
CACGTGGCCTGCCGGTACCGGTTCGACCGCCACAACCGGCGCTGCCACTGGCGTCACGCTGGCCGGTGCCGCCATCATCATCGTGTGTTGGGGCGCGGCCTGCATCACGATCTGCGGTTCGGACTTGACGATGCGCACCTTTCCTTCGGCCTCGGTGATCTCAAGCTCGGAAATATTCGACTCCGACACGAGGTCGATCAGCGTTTTTAGCTTTCTGAGGTCCATGGAGGTCTCCAGCGGCGGTCTGTGTTTTGATGGTCGGCCAGGGAGGGCCGGCATCCGGAGATCAAGGCTTGATCGACTCAAGTCTGAAGCAATTGCGGCTTTACGCCGGCTTCCCGGCTCATTCCGACGAGAATGGCGTCGATCAGGGCAGAGATATAAAAAAGTAAGCGGCTCATCATCGGCGTGTCTGCACACTTGCTTCAGAACCATGGCGGTACGGCAGCTTGCCCGATCGATACTTCAAATCGAATCCGAAACATCCGGAAACAGCACGAAGGCTCGGACTTTACGCGCTTTGACAGCAATAGACGTCAGCCCGGCTGAATTTAATAGACCCATCCACGCAGTCTTGAACCGCCAGTCAACTGTGGTTGCGCAGCCAGGCTTGCAGGTCTTCCGGCTGCACCGCACCCAGTTTTCGCTGCACCACGGTCCCGCTTTTGTCGAACACCACAGTGAACGGCAGCGTGCCGTTGCTGTTGCCGAGCGTGCGACTGACATCGATGCCACTCACGCCGGCCAGACCGATGGCAAAGCCCATCGGCATGCGGGCAAGGTATTCGCGGACCGGCGCGGGGCTGTCCACCGCCAAGCCCAGCACCTGCCAACCTTGCGCTGCATGTTCGCGCTGAAACTGGTCGAGCAGAGGCATTTCCTTGATGCACGGCGGGCACCAGGTGGCCCAGAAGTTGAGCAGCAGCGGCTTTCCACGTAACGCCGCAAAAATCACTTCGCCGCCTTCGGGGCGCTCGAAACGCATGTCCCACACGTTGATCGATTCCGAGGTGTCGTCCGCGGCGGGTCGGGCGCGCGTCCGCCACGCAGACCAGCCCGCGCCTGCCAGGCCTGCCGCGGCGGCGGCTCCGCCATACAACCAGAGCCGGCGCTTCATCGGGTGGTCTGCATCAAGGCGCGCAGCGCAGCCAGGTCGCCACGCTCGGTGCGGCCGCTGGCGTCGGGTTTCAAGGCACCGCGCACGTCGTCGAAGTCGAGCACGGTCATGTGAACCGTCACCAGTTCGCCCAGTTCGCGGCTCGGGCTGGCGGCGCTGAGCACGTCCACCGGCTGACCCCTCGGCCCCGTCAGGCTGTTCACTTCGTAGTCCACGCCCTGGTCGATCAGTGCCAGTTCGGCGGCCTTCGAGTCATCGCAATACAACTGCAGGTGGACGTTGTTGAGACGGGTTGCGGTGCCGCGCCAGACGGCCCCGGTCAGGTGGGGGCGGAACTCGGCCATGCGCTGCATCCACAACGCTGCCACGCTGCGCAGCGCCGCCAGTTCGGTCGGCTGAGTGTCGGCACAAAACAGCGACAGGTAAGCGCGCACTTCGTCTTCGACCTCGGTGTTGTTGGGCAGCTCGGCCTGGCGCGTGCTGCGCTTGCCCATGTCGCGCGCGGCGCGGCGTTTGGCGGGGCCGTACTCCATTCCTTCTTCCACCACGAGACGGGCGGCAGCGGCGGCGATCTCGTTGCTCAAGGTCGAAGACATCGGGAAATTCTAGTTCCCCGTGCGGTGCGTGGAGGCTCAGGGCGGTTCCACCGCACCCATGCGAGCGACCACGGTGGCCGCGCGGCCGACCACATACGCCGACTCGGGACGCTTCTCGAAGCGCTTGGGCGCCGGCAGCATCACGGCCAGCCGCGCTGCCTGCGACGGGCCGAGCTGCGCGGCGCTGACTCGAAAGTAGTGGCGAGCCGCAGCTTCGGCCCCAAACACGCCTTCGCCCCATTCGACGTTGTTCAAATAGATTTCCAGGATGCGCTGCTTGCTCAGCACCGCTTCCAGCATGAAGGTGACGGCGAATTCCTGCGCCTTGCGCGGCAGGCTGCGCTCAGGCCCCAGAAACAGGTTCTTGGCCAGTTGCTGGGTGATGGTCGATGCGCCCACCAGTTTGGGCTCGACGCGCTGCGCCGCCTTGACCGACGGCCTGGCGGTGGCCGTCGGTGGGGCGGCCTGCCGCTCCACCCTCTGGTTGATCCGTTCGGCCCGCGTCTCGGCGCGCTGGTTGCGACCCCAGGCTTTCTCCAGCGCATCCCATTCCACGCCACTGTGCTCTGAAAACCCGGCGTCTTCCGAGGCGATGACGGCGCGCTTGAGGTGGGGCGAGATCTGCGGGTAGTCCACCCACTGCTGGCTCCACAGAACCTGGTGTTTTTCAGCCAGCAGGCGCGCGGCCTCAGAGCGCTGGAAGGTGGTCGACTGCGGGTCGACGACGATCATCAACGCCACCCGCGCCAAAAAATACAGCTGCAGCGCGACGACCGCCAGCACCAGCAACGCGGCCAGCCGCCCCAGCGACTTCAGCGCCCTGCCACTGCCGGCCTTCATTTGGCGGCGTCGGCCACGCGCCGGCTCAACGCGGCCAGCACCGGCGCGGTGGCCGGGCGAACGCCGCGCCACACGTGGAAGGCTTCGGCCGCCTGCTCGACCAGCATGCCCAGGCCGTTGCGCCCGCGTGCCCCGTGCTGCGCCGCCCAGGCCAGGAAGCCCTCTGCTGCGCGGCCGTACATCATGTCCAGGGCCAGCGCGCCCGGCGCAAGCACGCGCGCGTCCACCGGCACGCCGGCCCCGCTCAGGCTGCTGGCGGTGGCGTTGATCACCACCTCGAAGCCCGCCGGGCAGCCATCGAGCGTCGATGCGCTCAGCGCCACGCCCGAGGCCCGCGCCAGCGCAGCGTGCCGATGCACCAGTTGATGCACCCTGCCGGGCGTGCGGTTCGCCACCACCAGCGTGGCGGGCCGTGCCAACAGCAATGGCCCCAGCGCGCCCGCCGCGCCGCCGCCCGCGCCGACCATCAGCACGCGCTTGCCGGCCAGCGTCACACCCGCGTTCTGTTCGATGTCGCGCACCAGTCCCACGCCGTCGGTGTTGTCCGCGAACCAGCCCGGCGTGTCGAAGCGCAGCACGTTGGCCGCACCCGCCAGCGCAGCGCGGTCGCTGACACGCGCCGCCAGGGCCCAGGCGTCGGTCTTGAACGGCACCGTCACGTTGCAGCCGCGACCGCCGGCCTGCGCAAAGTCGCGCACGGTCTGCGCAAAGGCGTTCAGCGGGCACAGCAGGCGCTCGTAGGCGACCGGTTCACCGGTCTGTTCGGCAAACTGCGTGTGGATGAACGGCGACTGGCTGTGCGCCACCGGATTGCCGGCCACCACGTAGCGATCTGGAAGACTCATCGCACTTGCTTTCAAGGCGCTGTGCTGAGCGTCGTTTCAAGCCCGTCCTCACGGGTGAAACGAAAGCGCGACGTGACGACGAGCTGGTCGGCCTGGCGTCGCATGGTCGAGCTGAAGGCCCCGAACGGCGAGGCCGCTCGCACGATGGCAACGGCGCGCTTGTCCAGTACGTTCGAGCCGGACGACCGCACCACCTCGGTTTCGATCACGCGGCCGCGTGCATCCACCGTCACGTTCATCGTCAGCTCACCGTACAGCTTGCGTCCCTGGTACTCGGGAAAGTTGCGCGTGCCCCGCTCTTCGATCTTGCGGCGCAGCTGGTCGTAATAGATGGCGTACACCTCTTCGCGGGTGGCCGGGCTGATGTAGCGCTTTTTCGGCCGCGCGTTCTCGTCGTTGATGCGCTTCTCGATCTCGGCCAGCAGCTGAATCAGCTGGCGGCGCTTTTCTTCCTGCGCCTGTTCTTCCGGCGCGCCCTGGTCGCGCTGCGGGTCGGGCGCTGGCATCAGCGCCAGCTCGCGTCGAATCTGCGTCAGCAATTGCGTTTGTGTTTCCTGCAGCTTCTCGATCTGCTTGCGCGATTCTTCGTTCGCCTCGCCCAACTCGATCAACGCCGACGGTGGCAGCGGCGACGTGGCGCGACCGCGCTCGGCCTCGCCGCCGCCCGCCAGGTTGGCCTGCGCGATGGCCTGCGCCTTGTCGGGCGCGTCACCCGAGCGCGAGTTGACCAGCACCACGTCGAGCGGCGTGTCCTGAAACACGCGGCTGAAGCCCTCGGGGTCGATGAAGCGCATCGTCAGCAAGCCGGCGTGAACCGCCAGCGAAACGAACAGCGCGATGTGCAGGGCCGAGAGCTTTTTCAGCATGCGCGCTTCAATGGAATCTCAGGCTGATGTCACGCCAGCAGTCAAGTGATGCTCACGCGGCCACGGCCGGTGCGCTTTCCTCGGCTGCACCATCAGCGTCGCCGTCCTTCATGTCGATGGCCAGGGTCAGCGGGCCGGCGCTCTCCGCTGCGTCGTCGCTGCCCTCGTCGGCGTCGGTGAA
>JANNEI010000759.1:0-2448 GCA_031378565.1 Burkholderiales bacterium | reverse complement strand
TCGGTCTGTTCGCCGCCATAGCGCTCAGCCTGTGGGTGGGCCGGCAGACGCTGCGCCGTTTGCCATGACGGCGCAAAGCGACCCGATCGAACCGGCGGAGTATTTGCAAAAGCCCGCTTCCGCCGCCGACCTGTTCTTCACCTTCAACCGTCTCGCGCTTCAAGGTTTCGGCGGCGTGCTGGCGGTGGCGCAGCGTGAACTGGTCGAGCGCAAACGCTGGCTCTCGGCAGCGCAGTTCGTCGAGATGCTGTCGGTCGGCCAGGTGCTGCCGGGGCCGAACATCGTCAACGTGTCGTTGATGATCGGCGACCGCTTCTTCGGCCTGCGCGGTGCGTTTGCGGCGCTCGCCGGCATGCTGCTGGTGCCGTCCATCGTCGTGCTGGCGCTGACCGCGCTGTACACGCAGTTCGCCGAGCAGCCGATGGTCAGCGGCGCGCTGCGCGGCATGGGCGCGGTGGCCGCGGGGCTGATCATTGCGACAGGCATCAAGCTGCTGTCCACGCTGAAGACCAGTGCCCTCGGCCTGGTTCCGTGCCTGGGGTTTGCCACAGTCACCTTTCTGACCATCGCCGTGCTGCGCTGGCCGCTGGTGTGGATCGTGCTGGGGCTGGGCAGCGTGGCGGTGGCCACGGCATGGCATCGGCTGGGGCGCAACCAGACATGAGCGCGGCAGACCTGCTCGCGCTGTTCGGCCACTTCATGGTGCTGAGTCTGCTGGCGGTGGGTGGTGCCATCACCACCGCGCACGACATGCACCGCTACCTGGTGAGCGAGCAGCACTGGCTGACGGACGCGCAGTTCAACGCGTCCATTGCCATCGCGCAGGCCGCGCCCGGCCCGAACGTGCTGTTCGTCGCGGTGCTCGGCTGGAACGTGGCCGGACCACTGGGCGCGCTGGCCACCATGGGCGGCATCCTGATCCCGTCCACCGTGCTGTCGCTGTGGGCCACGCGCTGGGGCGCGCAGCGGCGTGGAACGCGCGGCGTGCGCGCCTTCACCACCGGCATGGCACCGCTCACGCTGGGTCTGCTGCTGGCCACCGGCTGGCTGCTGGCCGAGCCGGCCCGCAACAGCGTGGGTGGGCTGCTGCTGTTGGCTGCAACGGTGGCGGTGATGCTGCGCACGAGGGCCAGCCCGATGTGGCTGGTGGCGGCCGGTGCGTTGGTGGGCGCGGCGGGCTGGGCTTGAACGCCGGGGCGACGGGACGCGGCATCGGCATTGCCGACACGTGCCGACACGTGCCGACACGTGCCGACGAAACTTACACTCCCCGGTGCACTGCCGGCCGGGTGGTTCAGTCCAACAAGGTTTATCTGACGCCATGCGTATTCAGCGCGCTCGCTCACCACGGGCTCGGCGGCAGACAACCGCTTCCCGTCAGGCGTCTTCATCCATGACCATCGTTCCTGAATCGCCCGATCAGCCCGAGGTGATCGCGTTGATCGCCGAGCTGGACGCGTATCAGGACACCCTGTACCCGCCTGAGAGCAGACACGCCCTCGATCTCACCTCGTTGAAGCAATCCAGTGTCTTGTTCATGGTTGCGCGTAACGCAGCAGCGCGAGCTGTCGGCTGCGGCGCAGTGGTGCTCAGCCCTGCATTTGGTGAGCTCAAGCGCATGTATGTCACGCCCCATTGTCGGGGCCAGGGCATCGCCCGGAAGCTGCTGCTCGCGCTGGAGTCGGAGGCTGTCAGGGCTGGCTGCAAGCTACTCAAACTTGAAACCGGCCCGTTTCAACCCGAGGCGCTCGGTCTTTACATTTCGTCCGGCTACGAGCGCCGTGGACCGTTTGGCAATTACGCAAACGATCCGCTGAGCGTATTCATGCAAAAAAGCATCGCACCTTGAAGCGACTTCCCAGATCCATCAGTACGTATTGTGTTTGTCGTCGCGGGCCTCGATGCAAATATTGGTGTGCGGACCCGAATGCGAACCGCTCAGCGCGGCTTCGGCCCTCACGACAACGCGTCAAAAACCAAGCCTTGCAGTTGCACCAGGTCCTGCGCCACATCCGCAGGGAAGTCGTCGGGCAATGCGTCCGACATCAGCACCTGGGTGCTGCCTGCCGCATCCCGCTCCACCCGCAACGTCAGGGGCAATCGCGGGGTTTCACTGCCCAGTTCCATCCACACAGGCGTGCCACCGCGCGACGGCTCGAACACGATCACGGTGCTCGACCCCGCATCGCGTGTTGCAGCGTGTTGCAGGCTGGTGAACACGCTGAATCCGTGCGACGGGGCACCGGCCTGCAGCCGCTGAACCGTCTCGGCCACACCGAAGCGGCTGAGGCGTTTCACGCCTTCGATTTCAACCGCATTGGAGGCACGGCCCGTGCCCAGCGCCGCCATCACCACCGCCACACAGCCGGTCATCCAGATTCGAAAGGGCTTCGTCATCGCGGCGCTCCTTGTCTGCCAGCCGCGAAGCATGCACGCCTTGTGTGAAGC
>JANNEI010000755.1:0-4185 GCA_031378565.1 Burkholderiales bacterium | reverse complement strand
TTTCATCACCGACCCAAGCGACGGCGCATTGCGCGTTCAGATTGCAGCCGATGCGGCGTTCGACAGCGTCGTCAGTGACCAGCGCGTGTTGGCTGGCAGCGTTGTGCGCGTGGCCGGCCTGCCCGATGGCGACTGGCATCTGCGTGCACGCCGCATCGACGCACTCGGCATCGAAGGCTTCGATTCAGTGCGCGGCTTCGTGCTGAAGGCCCGGCCCGAGCCGCCGGCGTCACGGGCACCGCGGGCCGACGCAAAGCAGCCGGTGGGTACGGTGCAGTTCGCGTGGGCCGAGAACCTCGAAGCGCAAAGCTACCGCTTGCAGGTGGCGCAGGACGCCGCGTTCGACAGCCTCGTGCTCGACCGCGGCGGCATCACGCAGCGCGCGCTGAGCGCCGAACTGCCGGCAGTCGGCAAGTATTTCTGGCGGCTCGCCAGCGTGCGTGGCAACGCCGACAGCGGGCCGTTCGGCGATGCCATCGGCTTCGAGCTGAAGGCGCTGCCCGAGCCACCGCAGGGCGGTGTCTCGGAAGACGGCAAGCAGATCCGGCTGACCTGGGGTGGCCGCCCGGGCGACCGGCAGCGCGTGGAGCTGGCGCGCGACGCCGCGTTCAATGACATCGTGGCGCGCGCCGAGTTGGACACGCCGCACTGGTCGGTCGACCCGCCTGCGGGATCGGGCGACTACTACTTCCGCTACCAGACCGTCGAGCCGGATGGCTACGTGTCGCCGCACAGTTCGACGTTGAAGGTCAACGTGCCACGCGACTGGAGCGGGCTGTGGTGGCTGCTGCTGCCGGTGATGCTGACGCTCTGACCCCGCTGATCGGCGGCGGGGCGGCTCACTTCATCATCTGATTGAAGCGCTCGGCGTCGAAGCGCTCGGTGGTCTGCGCGTCACACGGCACGCAGTCCCGCGTGGCCTGGCTCTGGCTCGACAGGGTTTCGATGGCGGCCCACAGCAGCGCCACCTGGTGGGCCGTGTCGGAGGCGTTGTCGATCAGCCCCTTCATCGCCATCGCCATCGGGTCGTCGCCCTTCGTCACGCCGTAGGCCGAAAAGCCCAGTTGGGCCGACGCCGCTTCACGTGCCACGTCGGCCTTGGCTTCGATGATGCGCGCCGGAATGCCCACCGCCGTGGCTCCCGGCGGCACTGGCTTCAGCAGCACGGCGTTGGCGCCCACGCTGGCCCCGTCGCCCACCGTGAATCCGCCCAGCACCTTGGCACCGGCACTCACCAGCACGCCGCGGCCGAGTGTGGGGTGCCGCTTGCTGCCCTTGTAGAGCGAGGTGCCGCCGAGCGTGACGCCCTGGTAGATCGTGCATTCATCGCCGATCTCGGCGGTCTCGCCGATCACCACGCCCATGCCGTGGTCGATGAAAACGCGCCGCCCGACGACGGCACCCGGATGAATCTCGATGCCGGTCAAAAACCGAGCCACGTGCGAGATGAAACGCGCCGGCCAATGCCAGCCACCGACCCAGCAGGCATGCGCCCAGCGGTGCATCACCAGCGCATGCAGGCCCGGGTAGCAGGTGAGCGCCTCGAAGCGCGAGCGCGCGGCGGGGTCGCGTTCGAGGATGCAGGCGATGTCTTCACGAAGGCGCTGGAACATGGACGGTGAACTCGAGTGAAGAGTGGCTCAGCGCGCGTCGAGGAAGTCGCGCTTGCCGAGTTCGACCCCGTTGTGGCGGAGCAGCGCGTAGGCCGTGGTGACATGGAAAAAGAAGTTGGGCAGCACGAAGTGCTTCAGGTAGGCCTCACCCTTGAACTTGCGCGGGTCGGCACCACGCGTGGGCACCTCGACATCCTTGTCTTCGGTGCCGTCGAGTTGCGACGCCGGGACCGACTGCACATAGTCGATGGTCTTGCCGATGCGGGCCTTCAGTTCAGACACGGTGGCCTCGTTGTCCTCGAACTTCGGCGCATCGCCGCCGGCAAGCCGTGCCACGCCGAACTTGGCCGAGTCGCAGGCAATCTGGATCTGCCGGTTCAGCGGCAGCATGTCGGGTGCCAGGCGACTGCTCAGCAGCACGGCAACGTCGAACTTCTTCGCGGTTGCGTGGGCTTCGGCCGTGTCGAGCCAGACTGAAAGATTGCCCAGCATCTTGACGAAAATGGGCACGCTGGCCGAGTGCATGGAAACTGACATGTTTTTCTCCTGGTTCCAATCGATGGACGATTTCGCAGGATGCTACCGCTTCGCGCGCCAGCGTGTTTTTGCGTCACGCACAGGCACAATGACCGCCAGACTTCGCTCCCGTTTTTCACTGTGAACATCATCATCCTCGACGACTACCAGGACGCGGTGCGCAAGCTCCAGTGCGCGGCCAAGCTGGAGGCACTGAACGCCAAGGTGTTCACCAACACCGTGAAGGGCATCGGCCAGTTGTCGGTGCGTTTGCGCGACGCCGAGGTGCTGGTGCTGATCCGCGAGCGCACCCACTTCCCGCGCCAGCTGCTCGAAAAACTGCCCAAGCTCAAGTTGATCGCGCAGACCGGCAAGGTGGGCTCGCACATCGACCTTGCAGCCTGCACGCGCCTGGGCATCGCGGTGGCCGAAGGCGCCGGCTCGCCGGTGGCACCGGCCGAGCTCACCTGGGCGCTGATCATGGCGGCCATGCGCCGGTTGCCACAGTACATCGGCAACCTCAAGCACGGCGCTTGGCAGCAGTCGGGCCTGAAGTCGGGGTCGATGCCGCCCAACTTCGGCCTCGGCATGGTGCTGCGCGGCAAGACGCTGGGCATTTGGGGCTACGGCAAGATCGGCCAGATGGTGGCCGGCTACGGGCGCGCCTTCGGCATGCAGGTCATCGTCTGGGGCAGCGAATCGGCGCTTGCCAAGGCGCGTGCCGACGGCCACGGCGCAGCCGCCAGTTGCGAAAGTTTCTTTGAGACCTGCGATGTGCTGTCGCTGCACCTGCGCCTGTCGGACACCACGCGCGGCGTGGTCAGCCTCGATTCGCTGTCGCTGATGAAGCCGAGCGCCTTGCTGGTCAACACCTCGCGCGCCGAGCTGATCGAAGAAGGCGCGCTGGTCTCGGCGCTGAACCGCGGGCGGCCCGGACTGGCGGCGGTCGATGTGTTCGAGACCGAACCCATCCTGCAGGGCCAGCCGCTGCTGCGCCTGGAAAACGCGGTCTGCACGCCGCACATCGGCTACGTCGAGCAAGACAGCTACGAGCTGTATTTCGGTGCCGCGTTCGACAACGTCGTCAACTTCATTGCGGGCACGCCGACGAACATCGTCAACCCCGACGCGTTGAAGGTCTTGCGTTGACCGGTCTGGCCGCTGCACGCTGGTCGTTGCTGTTCGGCAATTTCGCCATCGGCACCGGCGTGATGGTGGTGGCCGGCACGCTGAACGACCTTTCGCACTCGCTCGACGTGGCGGTGCCGCTGGCCGGCCAGTTGATCGCCATCGCCGCCGCCGTCATGTGCTTCGGTGCGCCGCTGCTGGCCAACTGGGTGGCCGCGTTCGACCGCCGCCGCCTGCTGATGTGGGCGCTGCTGTGGTACGCCGCCGGCCACGCGCTGAGCGCGCTGATGCCGAGCTACGCGGCGCTGTGGCCGGTGCGTGCAGTGACGATGCTCGGTGCCGCCGTGTTCACGCCGCAGGCCGCAGCCGCCATCGGCTTCATGGCACCGCCCGAGCAGCGCGGCCGCAGCATCACCTTCATCTTCCTCGGCTGGTCGGTGGCTTCGGTGCTGGGCATTCCCATCTCGGCCTGGCTCGGCGAAACCCAGGGCTGGCGCATCGCGTTCGCAGCGGTGGCGGCGGTGTCGGCTGTGGCCGCCGCGGGCGTGTACGTGAGCCTGCCCGATGGAATCAAGCCGGCGGCGCTGTCGCTGAAGGCGTGGAAAGACCTGTTCACGCATCCGGTGTTGATGGCGATGGTGGCGGTGACGGCGCTGCAAAGCGCGGGGCAGTTCACGCTGTTCTCGTACATGGCCCCGTTCTACAAGCAGGTGCTCGGTGCCACGCCGGGCGAGATCACGCTGCTGTTCGCGTGGTTCGGCATCTTCGGGCTGATCGGCAACCTGCTGCTGTCGCGCGTCATCGACCGCGTGGGAGCGGGCCGCGCGGTGGCCTTCACGCTGTCGCTGGTGGCGCTCAGCTTCTTGCTGTGGCCGCTGGCGGCGGGCTTCGCATCGACCGCGCTGGTGCTGGTTCCGTGGGCGCTGGG
>JANNEI010000733.1:0-1548 GCA_031378565.1 Burkholderiales bacterium | reverse complement strand
GCAGGAGGAGGTGCTTCACATGGGTGCGAGCAGGACGAGGTGCTTTGTCAATGCGCGGGAAAGACGAGGCGCTTCAAGCGGGCGCGGGCCTGCGGTCGAAATCGGAGGCGCGCTGGCCCTCACTTGCAGTGCGCACATCGGCTTGCAGGCCGATGCCATTCGACGGGCTCGGCGCATGCGCCTCGAAAGCCCCGCCTCTCCCCCAGCCCTCTCCCAGAGGGAGAGGGGGCAAGATGACGCCTTCCCCGCTGATTTGTTTTGCCGGCACTTAGCGGCGTCGGCTCACTACAGCACCACATCCGCCACGTGCCCGACGCTCTTGGTGTGGGTGTTGTCCGAATCGGCCCCCACCGCCACGCCGATCAGCGGCGGCAACTCCTTCACCTCGTCGCCGAACAGGCGCATGAAGTCGGCGGCGATGTCGCGCTTCTCGGTGGCCCACTGGTGGCCGCGCTCGCCACTGCGCAGCACGATGTAGCGCAGGCGGTGCGTGAAGGGACTGTGCAGCTCGGTGCCTTCGGGCAGCTTGGAATCCCACACATAGCAAACCGTCGCGGCAGGAATCGGCTCGGGCGTCTTGCTGCGCGCAATCTTCAGCACCTGGCGCTCGACGAAAGGCACCTGCTCCAGCGGCTCGTCCCACAGCGTGCAGACCTTCAGCGTGGTGTCGTCTCCCTCGCGCACGCGCAGGTCGGCCGTGGCAATGATCTGGTCAACGCGCCAGCGCCACGCAAGCTTCAAGTTTTTCTGGTCGGTTTGCAGCGGGAACACCAGGTTGCCGTACGACTCGTCTGCTTCGACCCGCAAGGCGCGCTTGCCGTCCACGTCGACCACCGAAAAGCGCGTGAACGGCTTCTTCTGGCCCGGCAACCCGACCACGTGCCAGGGTGCCGAAGGCGTGCTGCCGCTGGCGGCAAACGGCTGCACCAGGCTGCCCGCAGCCGCCGCGGGCAGCGCCGCAACAGCCAGCGCCCCGCCTGCCGCCAGCGTGGCCCACGCGCCAAGGCGGCGCATCACCGCCCCACCCCGTTGAGCGACCAGTCGTAGTCGAGGAAATTCACCGGCAGGCTCTTGGCGCGCAGCTTGGCTTGCTCGGCGGCGTCGTCGGTGAGTTGCGGTGCGTACTTCGCGAACACGTCTTCCACCTTGTTGAAACCCTTGTGGCCTTTTTCGAAGTCTTCCTTGAACCACTTGAAGATCGAACTGACTTCCAGGTTGCCGCCCTTCACGCGGTTGCGCGTGCGGTCGCCCATGAAGCGCAGCATGCCGTCGTCCAGCTGGGCTTCGAGCTTGGCCGCGGTGAAGGCTTCGTTGCGCAGCGCCGGGCAGCCGATGGACGCGCAATTGACCGCGGCGTGCACCCGCGGGTCGGCGTAGTTCGGGCGCAGCTGCTCGTGCTCGATCCAGTCGAGGTAGCGGTCCTCGCCCAGCAGCTTGAAGAACTTCTTTTTCCACGGTGCCTGCACGAACGTGCCCAGCTCCTTGATCGACTTCAGGTCGGGGTATTTGGTGAGGATCAGCTCCACCGTGTAGGCGTTGTAGGCGTTG
>JANNEI010000180.1:0-3109 GCA_031378565.1 Burkholderiales bacterium | reverse complement strand
GGGCCGTCCTGCGCACCAACAGTTTTGTCGGTGTGCAAGGGGCCTGCATTGATGGGCTGGGACTGGCCGTGTTGCCGTGTTTCATGGGCGACAGCCAAGCGTCACTCGAGCGTGTGACCGGGACGCTGGACGAATGCAAGAACGAGCTCTGGATACTGATGCACCTGGATCTGCGGGACACCGTGCGTGTCAAGACCGTCTATCAGGTCATGCTGGAAGAGGTTGGCAAAGCGTCGTCGTTGTTCGGCGGCGCAGGGGCGTGAGACTTCACGACCGAATGTGATCGACCGCTATGGAGCCCACTGGTGACCGTCTCCTGTTGGCCGAACAGCGACTTCCAAAATCAATCCAGGTTATCGGACGTTCGCGCTTGCTTGTAGCGGTCAGCGCGTGCGGCGCAGTACGACCGGCTTGATCTTCAGGCGCTGGGCATTGCGGCTCAGGACGTCGTCCAGAGTTGCCATGTGCTTCGCACCGGCTGCCTCGGCACAAGCCAGGTGCAGGGCGTCGCCGGCGCGCAGCGCGCTCGCAGCATCGAGCACGAGCTCTGCTGCACGATAAAAGTTGGCGGGTGCCACCGGAAGCAGTCGAAGGTCGGCAGCAACCATGCGCTCGAAGCGCGTCCAAGCGCCCTGGGCCTGCTGCGCGTCGATTGCGCCGGTGCGCTGCTTTATGCCGAGAGCACTGGCGAACTCCGGGATGCACCACGCCGCGGCGACGAGTTCGCGCTTTTCGCGCGCGTACCAGTCGGCCACTACCACGCTATGTGGCTCGTTCACGAACAGCGGCACGATCACGCTTGTGTCGACATAGACCATGTCAATACCGTGCCCCGCTGCGCAGTTCCTCCATCACGGGCTCGCTCATGGGCATCGCGATGCGTGCCTCGGTCAGCTCAAGCGCGAACGCTTTGCGATTCCACTGCGCCGGGCGAATGGACAGGCTGCCGTCGACAGTGAGCTGAGCCTCGACCGTGGACCCTTCGCGAAGGCCGAGCCGGCGCACAACCTCAGACGGAATTCGCAGGGCAAGACTGTTACCCCATTTCTTCACTTGTAGATCCACGATGTATATCCCTCGATGTGTCTACATCGTACTCGTTGAATGTGAGAGGTCAAGCGGTTGCGTCAGAGGAGATCCCAGGAGTCCGCCCTTGGCCAACGGCTGGCTGTGGCCGTCAAGCGGTGCAGACTGTCACTGAACCTGGGTTCAGCGCTCGGCTTTTCGAGGAACCGACGTCGGATTCAACCGCCGATCCAACACGAAGCGCGCGCTGCGCACCAGTTTGAAAAGCTTCACCGCGCTGCGAACGTCGATGAGCAAATTCCACGAGTGGGAACTGACCACGCTCGGCAGCACGACCAACGGGTGCGTCGCGAGCAATTCGTCGCCGAACGCCTGCTGGGCTGCGCTGACGACACCCGGTTGCAGCCATTGGGCATTCGGGATCGCCGCCGGGTCGACCACGTGAACCTGTGCGGGGTCAGTGATGGCGATTTCAAGCAGTGTGTGCGGGACGGTATCGAGCGTGTCGAGCCCCTTGTGCACGCCGACCTCGATGATCGCGGTGGACGGATCAAGCGAGGTGTAGATCACCCGGCACCCCACCGAACTCCAGCGCCCACCCACCAGAAACGCGCCTTGGCCGGTGTCCCACGTCGCGAAGTGCCGGGTCGTTTCCAGACGCCACGCCACCAGGCCCGCGCCACCCAGCGCTGCGGGCAGTGGCGTCAAGCGTAGACCCCGTACTCCATGCGTGTGAGCAGCGTCTTGACCAGCTCGCAACCTTCGGTGCTTTTCAGCAGATCGATGGGCCGGCGCCGGTCCAGCCCGATGGCTGCGCTGCCCAGCCACCGCTCGGCCGCTTCCTGCGAGCCCAGAACACCGATGGCTTGACGGGTCGCCGACACCAGCCGCAGGGCCCGGTCGCTCGCATTGGAATCG
The DNA here is from genome assembly GCA_031378565.1 of Burkholderiales bacterium. Lineage (GTDB taxonomy): Bacteria > Pseudomonadota > Gammaproteobacteria > Burkholderiales > Burkholderiaceae_C > JANYJJ01. The sequence continues at coordinate 1,165 of JANNEI010000180.1, read as the reverse complement.
AGCGTTTTGGCCCCGCTGGTCGAACGCCGCTGCAGGGTCTTCGCGCTGATGCCCAGCACCTCGTGAATCTGGGCATCGGTGATGATGTTGAAGCTGTCCATCACGTGCTTGACCGCCGCCACGGAAACGCCCTTTGTCACGAGGTCATGGGCCGTCAAGCCGGTGATTTCTGATCGCAGTTTCAGTTGCGGCGCATCGGACGAACGCCCTGCGCGCGCCGGGCCTCGCAGGGCGGAAGCGATGTTGCCCTTTTCGGGCACCGCCGAACGCCTGCGAATCGGTTTCGCGGTAAGCGCCTTCTTCAGCTTGGCTTGGCCAATTGCAGTGCCTGACATCGTGAACTCCGGTTAGGACAAGTGTCTCTGCAGAACTGGACACCTGGTGCATTGTGCGCTTTTTCAGCCTCTGTTCGAACGCAAGCGAACGGCCAGCGTCTACCGCGCGCCTCGGTACCGCCCCACCTCCAGCGCCGACACCGCCGTCGCGCGGTTGCCCCAGCTGCCGCGAATGTGCGTCAGCAGGTGCGCGAGCTGCTCGTCGCTCAGCTCGGTCGCGAATGGCGGCATGCCGAACGGGCGCGGGTTGCCGGCCGTGGCGGGCGCGAAGCCACCTTCCAGCACCACGTGCACCAGGTTGGCCAGCGTGCGCAGCGTGACCGCGCGGTTGCCCGCCAGCGCCGGGTAGATGCCGGCCACGCCTTCGCCTGCGTCGCCGTGGCAGGCCGCGCAATGGCGCGCGTAGAGCTTCGCGCCGGGGTTATCGGCGGGGGCCGGCGTCGCGTCGGTTGCGGCTGCGGAAGCCTTGGCCAAGCGCTCATCGGCGGCCGACGGCGGCAGCGCCTTCAGATAGCTCGCCATGGCGCGCAGGTCGGCGTCCGACAGGTGCTGCGTGCTGCCCAGCACCACCTCGCTCATCGGGCCGGCCACGCTCACCAGCGCGCCCTTCGGTGACGCGGTGCCAGTCTTCAACAGGTCAACGACGTGCTGTGTTTCCCACGCCGCCACGCCGGCCTCCGCGGGTGACATGAGCGAGGGCGCGTACCAGTTCTGCACCGGGATCAGCCCGCCGGCCAGGTCGAGCGTGCTGACGCTGGCACCGAGTACGTTGCGGCTGGCGTGGCAGGCGTTGCAGTGGCCCAGGCCTTCGACCAGGTAGGCGCCGCGGT
>JANNEI010000640.1:0-8103 GCA_031378565.1 Burkholderiales bacterium | reverse complement strand
CATGTCGGGTTTGGACAGCAGCAGGCGGCACAGCGCCACGCGGCGCTTTTCTCCGCCCGACAGCACGCTGATCGACGCGTCCCACGGCGGCAGGCGCAGCGCGTCGGCGGCCAGTTCCAACTGCAGGTCGGTGTTCTCGCTGCCGGCGGCGGCAATCTGCGCTTCGAGGTCGGCCTGTTCGGCGGCGAGCTTGTCGAAGTCGGCGTCGGGTTCGGCGTATTCGGCGTAGACCTCGTCCAAGCGCTTCTTGGCGGCCAGCACGCCGCCGATGCCTTGTTCGACCGCTTCACGCACCGTCTGGGTCGCGTCGAGTTGCGGTTCCTGTGGCAGGTAGCCGATCTTCAGGTTGGGCATCGGCGTGGCTTCGCCTTCGATTTCATTGTCCAGACCGGCCATGATCTTGAGCAGCGTCGACTTTCCCGAACCGTTCTGGCCCAGCACGCCGATCTTGGCGCCGGGGAAGAACGACAGCGAGATGTCCTTGAGGATGTGACGTTTCGGGGGCACGATCTTGCCCACCCGATTCATCGTGAAAACATACTGCGCCATTACATGGCCCTCCACGAGCGAAGCGAGGGGAGGCTGCCGAAGGCAGGCTGTTGCTTCTGCAAAACGTACTGCGCCATGGTTGACCTTGATGTGATGGAGACGACCGAAACCCGTGAGGCGCCGGGCAGACGCGAGGCGCTGGCCTCCCGTGGAGCCGAACCCGGGCGATTGACAGGCATCGAACCCGGGAGCCCCGCGGCCCGCCGCAACCGCGTATTGTGATGCGTCCGGCGACAGGCCCTGGCCTGTCGCGGGTTCTGCCGCGTCTCTCGCAGGCGGCTGAGGGCGCGCGCGCCGTGCAGGACAGCCTGTTCGCGGCTGGAATCTGTGGATCAACACACGCCCGCACCGTGCGCTCAAAGCGCGCAATGAAGCCGGCGCACGCACGCCGAGTAGAATCATGACACCAGCCGGCTCACCAGTCTACCCGCTGTGGTCACTCCCGACCCGAGCCCCGCGCTCAATTTGCTCCCTCTGCCTGCGACTGGCGTCCGTGATACGGGCGACAGGCCGACCTTCTCCCCTGCTCCCCCATGTCCTTTGAATCTCTCGGCTTGGCCGAGCCGTTGCTTCGCGCTGTTCGCGAACACGGCTACACGACTCCCACACCCATTCAAACCCAGGCCATTCCGGCCGTGCTGTCCGGCGGCGACGTGATGGGCGGCGCGCAAACCGGCACCGGCAAGACCGCCGGATTCGTATTGCCGATGCTGCAGCGCCTGATGAACAAACCCGCGCTGCGCGACGCCAAGGGGCGCCTGCCGATCCGCGCACTCATCCTCACCCCCACCCGCGAACTTGCGGCACAGGTGGAAGAAAGCGTGCGCGTCTACGGCAAACACGCCAAGCTCACCAGCATGGTGATGTTCGGCGGCGTGGGCATGCAGCAGCAGATCGACAAGTTGCGCCGGGGTGTCGACATCCTGGTGGCGACGCCGGGCCGCCTGCTCGACCACCACCAACAGCGCACGCTGGACATCAGCCATGTCGAGATTTTCGTGCTCGACGAAGCCGACCGCATGCTCGACATGGGCTTCATCCACGACATCAAGAAGGTGCTGGCGTTCCTGCCCGCGCAAAAACAAAGCCTGCTGTTCTCGGCCACGTTCAGCGACGAGATCAAGGCGCTCGCCGACCGACTGTTGAACAAGCCGGTGCTGATCGAAGTGGCGCGCCGCAACCAGACCGCCGACACCATCGCGCAGAAGGTGCACCCGGTCGGCCGCGACATGAAGAAAGACCTGCTGGCGCACCTGATCAAGAGCAACGACTGGGACCAGGTGCTGGTGTTCACGCGCATGAAAAGCGGTGCCAACAAGCTGGTCGAATTTTTGCTGAAGTCGGGCATCAGCGCGATGGCGATCCACGGCAACAAGAGCCAGAGCGCGCGCACCAAGGCGCTGGCCGAGTTCAAGACCGGCGACCTGACGGTGCTGGTGGCGACCGACATCGCCGCGCGCGGCATCGACATCGACATGCTTCCGCACGTGGTGAATTTCGAGCTGCCCAACGTGCCCGAAGACTATGTGCACCGCATCGGCCGCACGGGCCGCGCCGGCGCGCAAGGCGAGGCGATTTCGCTGGTGTGCGTCGACGAGAACGGCTTCCTGCGCGAGATCGAACGCCTCATCAAGCGCGAGATTCCGAAAGAGATCGTGGCCGGGTTTGCACCCAACCCGAACGAGCGTCCCGAACCCATCGTGCTCGGCCGCATGGTGATCGGTGAAGGCGCGGGCCGCAGTGGTCATCGCTCAGGTGGTGGCGGCGGTGGTGGTCGCAGCTATGGCGGTGGTGGTGGTGGTGGTCGCGGCTTCGGCGGCGGCGGCGGCGGTCGGGGTGATTCGCGCCAGGCTCCGGCCCGCTCAGGCACCGGTCAGCAACCTGCCGCCCGCCCGCAAGGCCCGCGTCCCGAGGCACGGCGCGACGGCCGCCCGGCCGTGCCACGCCCGGCCGGCCCGAAACGGTGAGCCTCGGCGGCAGGTACAGTTGACCGATGGCCGCTGCACCCACCGCCCCACGTTCCAAACCTCGCACGGCCCTGCTCGCCGGGTCCACGGGCCTGATCGGCAGGGCCGTGTTGTCGTTGCTGCTGGATTCGCCTGACTACGCGCTGGCGCACGCGCTGCTGCGGCGCGCCGCACCCAGCCTGCCCACGCACGACAAGCTGGTGCTGCACAGCGTCGATTTTCAGCACCTGCCCAGCCTGCCCGCAGTCGATGATGTCTACATCGCGCTGGGCACCACCATCAAGGTGGCCGGCTCGGAAGCGGCGTTCAGGTTGGTCGATTTCGATGCCGTGGTGAACACCGCGCGCGCCGCCCGTGCCGCCGGTGCCACGCGGCTGGCCGTGGTGTCGGCGCTTGGGGCAGACAGCCAATCCAGCGTCTTCTACAACCGCGTGAAGGGCGACATGCAAGCCGCCATCGGCCAGTTGGGCTACGCATCCATCGTCATCGCGCAGCCGTCGCTGCTGACGGGCAACCGGGCGGCACTGGGCCAGCCAACACGAGCCGGCGAAGAATGGGCGATGCGCCTGCTGCGGCCAGTGATGGCGCTGGTGCCGCGCAGCGTGCGCCCGATCGCTGGCAGCACGGTGGCCAGCGCCTTGGTCGATGCCGTGCTGCACGCGCGGCCGGGCACCAGAATCCTCAGTTCGGGCGACATGCAAAAGCAACAACAGGCGCGCCGGCAAGCCACCTTTTGAGCGGGTTTTTTCAGGACGCGCGGTCTTCGGACAGCGCCTTGAGCCAGCCCAGCAACTCGCGATCGCGCCAGTAGCCACGGTGGTCGCCTGCGGTGAGCAGGTCGCGGTTCACCACGCCTTCGAGTTCCACCGCGCCGCCGATGTAGTCCGCCGGGCGGCACAGGTTGAACCAGCGGAAGCGGCCGGGCTGCGCCTTGCACAGGTCGGCAAACTCGACGCCCAGCCGCGCGCCCAGAAAGTTGCGGTAGAGCGTGGTCACCGGGCAGCCCACCGTCACCAGCGTCAGGCGAATGTCCGAGCGCAGCAGCACCCGCGCCATGCGCGAAAACATGGCCGCTGCAATCACCGTGCCCTGGCTGTGCGCGAACACGATGAAGTGCTTTCCGTTGACCTCGGAGTGCACATGCTGCAGGGCTTTCCACAGGCGCGGCAAGGTGTCCAGCCGGGTGTTCAGGTTGCGCTGGCGCACCAGGAAAAAGAACACATCGCCCAATGCGTCCAGAAACGCCGCGAACGGCTTGGTGGCCAGCGGCGCGAGCAACAGCGCGTACTTGGTGGACTGCATGAACACCTCGGCCGCATCCGACACGACCATGCCGCCGCCTTGCTCGGCGATGCGCCAGACCAGCCACCCGGTCGAGCCGCACAGCACCAGCGGCATCACCACCATCAGCAGGCTGGCCCAGAAGCGCGCGAAGGCACCGGCCGGGTACCAGCAGCGCCCGGCGGGGTCGCAGGCCACGTCGGTGCGCGAGAACAGCACCCAGGTCACGCTGCCGCCCAGCGCCAGCATCAGGCCGGCGGCGGCCAGCCACTCGGTGTGCAGGCAGCGCTCGCACAGTTCGCAGCCGTCGAACATGGTGAGTTCCACAGCGCGCGCGGTGGCCAGCAGCGCCACGCCGGAGCCCCAGCCGAACAGCACCGTGATGTTGCGGCCGAAGCGCTGCACCAGCTTGAACTGCAATGCGCCGAGCAGCAGCGCCCCGGCCAGCGTCAGCGCGATCCAGCCGACCGCGCGCTGCACGTCTTCGGGCTCGAACGGCAGATCGACGGAGAACGCATAGCCCCAGTTGCTGCGCATGTCCGAGTCCATCGGCAGCAGCAGGGCCGACACGGTCAACGGCTGCATCAGCACCATCAGCACCAGTGGTAGCCACAGGCAGGCAATGCGCGCCAGCCGGTGCACCCAGCGAATCTCACCGCGTGCCGCAGCCGGTGCCGGACGCAACGCGATCTCCAGTGCCGTGAGCAGCACCGCCCCGGTGGCGAACAGCGTGACCCACACATGCACCTGCGCCGACAGCGCGGCGAACGCCAGGTGGCCCGACGGTGTGAAGCAGGTCAGCCAGCCGGCCCAGGCCGCGAAAAGCGCATAGAGAACCCCGCCGACTGCCATCGGCGTGCTCAACCGGCGCACCGACACCGCCCCGTACATCACGGCCCCTGCCACCAGCAAGCCGGCCGCAAAGCGCTGCCCCTGGTCGAGCTGCCACAGCAGGGTCGACAAGGCCGGTGCCAGCGACGCCCACACCATCAGCGCCTCGACCATCCACAGGCTGAAGACGCCGGTGAAGATCGGCACGCTGAGCGCCTTCGAACGGCTGGCGCCGTAGACCGCGATCCGGTTCAACGCAAACAACACCGCCACGAAGTTGCGCAGCAAGCCGGCCACGTTGGGCATGGCCCGGCGAACCTCCGACCAGTTGACTTCGAGCATGCGGGTCTGGTTGGGCCGGCCGTCACCAGCGTGGCCCTCGACCAGCAGCGAGAAGCGGTAGTTGCTGGCGAAAACGGTTTCACGCCGAAAGTCGTCGCTGCGCGAAAAGGCCGGGTCGCGAGCGATCTCGCCGATCACGTCACCCGGTGCGAAGTCGCCCACGCCGTGCAGCGCGATGATGGGGGCGCGCGGACCGTGGGGCGAGTCGCCGGCCGGCTTGTCCTGCCCAGCGGCCAGCACGCGCCGCTCGGTCGGGCGCGCCACCTCGCCCACCAGCGGCAAGCGGGCTTCGCCGCTTTTCTCGAGAGTCTCCATGGCAGTGTCTTTCAGGGTCTGCCTGCCTTCTAGTGCACACCGTGCTGCGACTCAATCCCTACTTGCGGGCGGCGTTGCGCCAGTGAATCCAACCCCTCCCGGAAAAGACGATCGCCCATGAAAAAACCCGGCCGAAGCCGGGTTCTTTTGATTGACGCAAGTCGCTCAGGCGGCCTTTTCCATGGTTTTCTTGGCAGTCTTCTTGGCGACCTTCTTGCCCTTGGCCTTCTTGGCAGGCACTTCCTTCTTCATTTCCTTGGCGGCGGGGGCGGCCATGGCGGTCTTGGCGACCGGCGCGGCGGGAACCGCCGTTGCCGGAGCGGCTGCCTGGGCAAACGCGCCCATCGTGAAGAGGGAGGCAACCAGGGCGGCGATGATCTTGTTCATTGGGTTTCTTTCAGACGTTTGACGGGGACGAGCTGCATGCTCGCCTTCACAACGCCACCCTGCGCCGCTTGGTTGACACTTGGCCCGCAGAAAGGATGCTCGTCACTCGAAGCGCCCCTGGCGCAGCCACTTGGTCGCCACCCATTTGTCGCCTTCCAGCACCGGCGCGCCGCCGTGCAGGGTGCGGGTGGTGGGGTGTGCGCGGTCGTAGCTGAAGAACACCGCGTTGCCCTTGACCGGGCTGACTTCGAAATCGACATCGGGGAAAATGGTGGCACCGCCCCGCGTCGGCTCGGCGAGGTACATCACCAGCGAAGCGACCCGCTGCCCGCCGCGGCGCAGGATGGCCGGCGTGCCCGGTTGCGCCGGGTCGAAATAGTCGTAGTGCGGCTTGTACTCGGCACCCGGCCGGTAGCGAAGAATCTGCAGGCCTTCGCCATTCTCCAGCGGCCAGTTCAACAGCTCGGCAATGCGCGACTCGATGCGCGCGCACAGCGGGTTTTCGCCACGGCCGAAAAACATGCCTTCACTGGTGCGCGCGACGTTGACCTCGTTGCCGCCGGTGTGCACTTGCACCGTCTCCGACCTTGCCAGCCGCGTTTGCGCCAGTGCCACCAACTCGTCGCATTCCGCATGCGACAGCAGGCCCCCGAACACGATCACGCGGGGCGCTCGCAACGACACGAGGATGGGAACTTGCCGATCCGACAGGCGAAGGCAGGTCGCACCGTCAGCGGCTGCCGGCTCGGGCACGACAACACTCGGGGGAAGGTCTGCACTGGCGGCTGCCGCACGTTCGATCAGCTGGGTGCGCAGCGTGTCTTCGAGCGCTTGCAGCGCCACCGGCTCGGTCCAGCCGCTGGCGCACATCGACTTCACGATCACCTCGGGCGGGTGGCCGGCGTTGACCTGCGCCATGATCCACTGGCGCAAATCAGGCGTGACGTGCTGAACGCTCATGGCGTCATTTTGCCCGAGGCCGCTTCAGCCGATGCGACGCCGGAACACCAGCCGGTCGGGCACCGACGCCGTGGCATCGAACGCATAGCCGTCGAGGTCGAACCGTTCCAGTTCGTGCGGCAGGCGCAGCCGGTGCTGCACCGCGAAGCGCGCCATCAGCCCGCGTGCGCGTTTGGCGAAGAAGCTGATGACCTTGTAGCGGTCGGTCTTCCAGTCCTCGAACACGCATTCGACGACGCGCGGCTTGAGCACGTCGCGGTCGGCCGCGTGAAAGTATTCCTGCGACGCGAGGTTGACGATCACCGGCGTGGCGTCGCGTTGCGCCTTGCGGTTCAAGTGCTGCGCAATCGTGTCGCCCCAGAACGCGTACAGATTCCTGCCACGCGAATTCGCCAGCGCCGTGCCCATCTCCAGCCGATAGGCCTGCATGCGGTCGAGCGGCCGCAGCACGCCGTACAGGCCCGACAGGATGGCCACGTGCTCGTGCGCCCACAGCAGGTCGGCGTCGGTCAGCGAAGCGGCGTCCAGCCCTTCATAGACGTCGCCGTTGAACGCCAGCACGGCCGGCTTGCTGTTGCGTGCCGTGAAGCGCGGACTCCACACGCCGTAGCGGCCCACGTTGAGTGAGGCCAGCGGCTCCGACAGGTCCATCAGCGCGGCGATCTCAGTCACCGATTTCGTCTTCAGCAGGTTGATCAGCTCGGCCGATTCGGAGACGAAGGGCGGCGTGCTGAGCGCCTTCATGCGCGCCGGGGTTTCGTAGTCGAGCGACTTGGCGGGGGACAGCAGGAACAGCATGGATGCGTGCCGATGAGGAAAGCCGCACTCTATCGAAAGATGTGGCGCTACCTGAAATTGCGGCTCTTGCTGACCAGCCCGCCGAGCAGCGCGGTGTGGTCGATCAGCTTGGTTGCCAGCAGATGCATCACCGCATGCTCGTCGTCGCCGTGGCGCTGCCACTGGCCGTACACCGTGAGCAGGGTCGCGCCGAGCAGCGGGATGCGCTGCGCGTCGGCCACCGTCGGCCAGACGATCACGTTGACCGAACCGGTTTCATCTTCCAGCGTGACGAAGACCACGCCCTTGGCGGTGCCGGGCCGCTGGCGGTGCGTGACGATGCCGCTGGCCCGCGCGATGCGCCCGTCGGGGTAGCCGCGCAGCACGGCGGCGGTCTGCACCCTGAACGCGCTCAGCGTGTCGCGCAGCAGCGCCAGCGGGTGCTGCTTGAGCGTGAGGCCGGTGGCGCGGTAGTCGGCCAGCATGTTCTCGGCGGCGCTCGGCGCGGCCAGTTCGGCGGGCGCTTCGTGCACCGGCGTTTGCCGCAGCATCGGCGTCGGCCGGGTGTCGATGCCGGCCACCGCCCAGGCAGCCTGGTGGCGGTGGCCGCTGATGCCTTGAAGCGCGTCGGCCTCGGCCAGTGCGTTCAGGTCGTGCGCATTCAACAGCGCACGGCGGGTCAGGTCTTCGAGGG
>JANNEI010000576.1:0-3352 GCA_031378565.1 Burkholderiales bacterium | reverse complement strand
ACGGGCTTGCATGAACGCCACATTGGCGACCGGCACGAGGTCGTCCTTGGTGCCGTGAACGATGGTCACCTTGGCCGTGATCTGCGGCAGCAGCAGCGCCAGCGAATCGAGCTCGGGCTTCAGCGCCATCAGCTCGGCGTTCGCATTGCGGATCGCGCGCGGCAGCATGCCGCGCACCAGCGTCCACGCGCCCACGTGCTGCATCGGATGGATCGACTCCAGGGCCGGGTCGAGCGACGCCGACAGCAGCACGAGCGCCGTGACCCGCGTGGGATGCGCCGCCGCGACGCGGGCCACCACCGGCCCGCCCAGCGAGTGCCCGAGCAGCACCACCGGCCGGCCGTCTGCGGGCAACATGGCAACGACCGCAGCAGCCTGCGCATCGAGCCCGGTGACGGCTGTATCGGGGCCACTTTGGCCGAAGCCGGGGCGGTCGATCGCCACCACGTCCATGCCATGCGGCGGGTCGACAAGGTAGTCCGCCCAGCCTGTCGCAGAGCCCGGTGTGCCGTGCACCAGCAGCAGCAGCGGCCCCGTCGGCGTGCCAGCGCGCAAGTAGCTGACTACCGCATTCAACGGGGCACCGACCTGCATGCGCAGCCGCATGGCATCGGTCGCCGCCTCGACCGCTTTCGGCCCCGCGGGCGCACAACCGACGGTGGCGAGAATCACGCTGATGGCGCTGAAGAGACGACCCTGCGGTCGGGCGCGTGCCCGATTGCGTTTCGAGCGCCGCCTGGTGTCGGCGGAGGCGGCAGCGGTGGCATCCTGCGCTGTTCGTTGTGGCATGCGGTAGTTCCGGTGTGGCGCATCGCACCGATGCGCCCTGCTGCAAGAGTCGACCGGATGGCTGCGGCCTTACATCGTTCGGCACGGCTGACCAAGGCCGCCTGGTGTCACTTTGAAGGCCCTCTGTGTAATCGCGACGGGAATGGTTCGACACAGCCTGAGGAGGCAGCGGTTTGTCCCTGCCATGAATGCCATGACCCGTCTGACCACCGCTTCCGCTGCGACGCCAAGCAATCCGCGCGCGCAACCTGTCTACCGGGCGCGCCTGGCATCCGGCAGCGCCGACCTGAAGGCAGCGCAGGCCTTGCGCTTCGAGGTCTTCAACATGGAACTCGACGAGGGGCTCGCACAGTCATACGACACCGGTCTGGATGCCGATCCGTTCGACGCCGTCTGCGACCACCTGATCGTGGACGACCCGGTGCAGGGAACCGTGCTGGGCACCTACCGGCTGCAAACAGGCCGGCGTGCCGCACAGTCGCTTGGCTACTACAGCGAGCGCGAATTCGACTTCGCGCCTTTCGAGCCGATGCGCGCGCAGATCCTGGAACTCGGCCGCGCCTGCATTCACCGCGACCACCGGAACTTCGCCGTGTTGAACCTGCTGTGGAAGGGAATCGCCGCTTACGCCCGAGACCATGGCGCGCGCTACCTGATCGGTTGCAGCTCGTTGACCTCTCAGGATCCATCGGTCGGAGCGGCGGCGTTCCAGCGTCTGCAGCCACATCTCGCGCCGGCAGCGTGGTGCACCCTTCCGCTCGCGCCGTTCAGGTGTGCGCTGGACCACCCGGCACCGATCGCGCCGCGCATTCCCAGGCTGCTGTCGGCCTATCTGGCGATGGGTGCCGCGATTTGCGGGCCGCCGGCCATCGACCACGAGTTCCGCACCATCGACTTCCTGACCTGGATCGACACCGAATCGCCCAGCGTGCTGGCGATGCAGAGCCGCGGTCGGTTCACCGCCTGAGCGGCCGGCAAGATTCGGGCGCAGAAATGGCGCTGGTTTTACATGCGCTTTGCGGCCGGATCGGATGTAATGGGCTGCTCCGCAACTCGACTGAGCCAGTCATGGTCAGTCACGAACAACATGTCGCTGGATTCGGAACTGACTGCGTTGCACCAGCCGCTGCTTCGCTTCGCCAAGATGCAACTGCGCAATGACAGCATGGCCGAGGACGTGGTGTCCGAAACGCTGTTGGCGATCCTGGAGAAGCCGGACAACTTCGAGGGCCGAAGCACGCTGCGCACCTACGCCACCGGCATCCTCAAGTTCAAGATCATCGATGTGCTGCGCAAGCGCGGCCGCGAAGTGCGCATCGAGCCGCTGGACGAGCAAAGCATGGACGATGCGCTGGATGCGCTGTTCGCAGCCGACGGCCATTGGCAAGAGCCGCCGCAGGCCTGGCAGCAGCCCGAGCAGGCCTTGCAGCAATCCCAGTTCTTCGACACCTTGCAGATTTGCGTGGACCGGCTGCCGCCCCGACTCGGGCAGGTCTTCATGATGCGCGAATGGCTGGAGCGCGAGATGGACGACATCTGCCAGGAGCTCGGCATCACCACCAACAACTGCGGCGTGATGCTGTACCGCGCGCGAATGCAATTGCGCGAGTGCCTCGACGTTAGCTGGTTCAAAGGACAACGATGAAGCTGGACCTCGACTGCAAGGAGGTTTCGCGTCTGATCAGCCAGGCGCAGGAAGCCGAGTTGCCGCCCGCCGAGCAGGCACGGCTGCGCTTGCACTTCGTCATCTGCAAGACCTGCCGCAACGTGGACGAGCAGATGGACTTTCTGCGCAGGGCCATGCGGCAGATGGGCAAGGACGAGCCGTCGAAGTGATCCAGACGGTGATGCTCGGCGGCGTGCGGGCCGGGGTCTGGGTGCCGCAATGGCGATGACCACAAACCAAGCTGAACCTGGCGCCAGACTGCGCCGCGCCGCGATTGCGAGCCTGCTGTGGGTGCTGACCATAACGGCCAGCGCCGGGCAGGCCGTTGTACTTGCCCACGGCAAGCGCGACATCCCGCCGTATGCACTCGATCCGCTCGCGCAAGCGCTGCGCGCAAGCGGCTACACGGTGGTGACGCCCGAGATGCCCTGGTCGGCCAGGCGCAATTTCGACGCCGACCACGCTCAGGCGCTGGCCATCCTCGTCGACGCGGTCACGAAGTTGCGGGCCGACGGTGCCACGGCCGTGTTCGTCGGCGGGCATGGCTTGGGTGGCAACACCGCGCTGGCAGCCGCAACGCGCGTGCCGGTGGATGGGGTGGTGCTGATCGCGCCAGCGCACGCGCCGGACGCCACGGCATTTGCCGCGCGCGTGAGCGACAGCGTTCGTCAGGCCCGCGATCTGGTGGCGCGTGGTGACGGAGCAAAAGCCGTTGGTCTGCTCGACTTCGATCACCGCGCGACACATGAAATTCGCATCACTGCGGCACAGTACCTGAGCTACTTCAGCCCCGACGGCACGGCGGCGATGTCGCTCTCTGCCGCCAGGCTCGCACCCAGCGTTCCTGTGCTGTGGATCTACGGGACGTGGGATGTGCTGCGCGACGACGGGCTGGAC
>JANNEI010000545.1:0-3076 GCA_031378565.1 Burkholderiales bacterium | reverse complement strand
GCCAGCGTGTCGCGGTTGCGAATGGCCTCGCCCAGCAGCTTGGCCATCTGTTGCAGCAGCTGGTCGCCGACGGCGTGGCCGCAGGCGTCGTTGACGAGCTTGAACTGGTCGAGGTCGATGTACAGCAGCGCGTGATGGCTTGCGTCTTCATGCGCCTTCGTCAGCACGCGCTGCAGCCGGATCTCGAACTCGGCGCGGTTGATCAGGCCGGTCATCGAATCGTGGGTGGCGCGGTAGCTCATTTCGCCCGACAGCCGCCGCTGCTCGCTCACGTCGTGGAACACCAGCACCGCGCCGAGCACGTCGCCGCCCTCGTTGCGAATCGGCGCGGCGGAGTCTTCGATGCCGTACTCGCTGCCGTCGCGCGAGATCAGCAGCGTCTGGTGCGCCAGGCCCACCACCTCGCCGCGCTGCAGGCAGCAGGTGACGGGGTCGGGTGCCGGTTCGCGCGTGGCTTCGTTGACGATATGAAACACCTGCAGCAACGGGCACCCCTTGGCTTCGGCGGCCAGCCAGCCGGTGAGGCGTTCTGCCACCGGGTTGAGCCAGGTGATGTGCCCGCGCGAGTCGGTGGTGATGACGGCGTCGCCGATCGACGCCAGCGTCACCCGCAGCAGTGACCGTTCCTCGGCCAGCGCGGTGGCCATGCGGCGTTGTTCGGTGATGTCCCAGTTGGCGCCGGTCATGCGCTGAACCCGGCCGTTGGCATCGCGGTTCAGGCGCGCGGCGCTGCGCAGGTGGTGCACGCTGCCGTCGGGCCAGACCACGCGGAACTCGGCATTGACGGTCGATCCTCCCTGAATCGCGGCCGACAGGGCTTCCTCTGCGGCCACCAGGTCGTCGGGGTGCACCGCGCGTTTCCACAGGTCCATCGGCGCGCTCGGCGAGTCTGCGGAATCGCCGAACAGCCGATGCATCCACGGGTCCCAATACGGTGCCCGGCCGTCGAGGTCCCACTCCCAGATGCCGATGCCACCGATGTCGGTCGCCAGCGACACGCGCTCGTTGGCTCTTTTCAGCGCGGCCTGCTGCGCGACGCGTTCGCTCACGTCCTGAAAGGCACCGACCAGCCGCACCGGTTTGTCGTCCGCAAATTCGGCCGAGCCCACGGCGCGCACCCAGATGCGCTGGCCATCGGCGCGGATCAGCGCCAGCTCCAGGTCCCAGGACTCGCCGGTGGCGATGGCCGCCTGCACGGCCGCATCGATCAGCGGCCGGGCTTCGGGCGCATAGAACTCGATGGCGCGTTGCAGGTCGGGCTGGTAGCCGGGCTCGACGCCGTGGATGCGGCAGGTTTCGTCGGACCAGAAAATCTGGTTCTTGACCAGGTCGAGCTCCCAACCGCCAACGCCGGCCAGCTTGCCGGTGCGGCCGAGGAAGAACTCGCTCTTGCGCAGCGCCGCGTCGTGTTGCTTGCGCTCGGTGATGTCGAAAGACAGCGAGCAGTAGCCCACGGTCCGGCCCTGGGCGTCCACGTCGGGGATCAGGTTTTGCAGGTACCAGCGATCGCGCCCTTGAATGGTGGAATGCACTTCGAACTGCCGCGCCTCGCCGCGCAGCGCTGCTTCGAGGTGGTCCTTGATCTGGGCGTAGATCGCCTCGCCGCGAAACTCGCGCTGGGTTCCGCCGATGTGGCTTGCCGGGTCGGCACCGTAGACACGTCGAAAATGTTCGTTGATGAAGGTGCAGCGGTGCGCGCCATCGAAGTGCGCAATGACGGCCGGCAGGTTATCGGTGATGGCGCGCAGCCGGCGCTCGGCCTGAAGCAGCGGCGCCTGGTTGTCGTGCGCCTGCTGCGCCAGCGCCGTGCGACTGCGCAGCTCGCGGCGGATCAGGATGAACGCGCTTGCCGCCAACGTGATCAGCGCCGCCAGTGCAACGACGGCCAGTTGCGCGACGTTCTCGAAGTGCTTCAAGTCGCCGTGTGTTGCAGACGCCAGCATGGCCAGTGCGGCCAGCACCGCAACGCCAGCGAGCATCAGCGCGCCCATCAGCGGGTCGAGCGCGAAACCTCGCATGCCGAAGCGTGATGCCATGGGGTGGGGGAGCGGTTGGTGCGCGCGGCGACAGGCTGTCGCGTGCGGCGATTGAAAAATGCAGTCTAAGAACCGGTGTCGCGCGTCAAGTCCCGATGTGGCCGACCTTTGCCCGCCTGATCGCCGCCATGCGGCGGGCCGTCATCCGGTGAAGGCGGGTTGCGGCTGTCGCGCCAGCGGAACGGGCACCGGGCGACTGTCAAGAACCTGCGCACGTCGCTGGCCACCAGATTCCGCGTGGCCATTCACGTGCCCGACGGATTTGTCTTTGTTTGTAAATCCGCTTTTAAATGTGCAAGTTGCACATTTATAGTCCGACCATGGCTGAAACCTCAGTCACGACACCGCTGCTTCCACAGCGCAAGGAGATTCCGATGCTGAACCGACCGATTGCCTTTCGCCGCCCCGCGCAAGGATTGCTGAGCTTGATCTGCACTGCGGCCGTGGTGGCTGCGTGCGGTGGTGGCGGCAGCAGCGACCCGCTGCCGGTCGCCACCAAGAGCGCGTTCTCTGCCGGTGCTATCACCGGCTTCGGCTCGATCATCGTCAACGGTGTGCGCTTCGACGACTCGGCGGCCAGCGTGACCGACGACGACGGCAGCGCGCACCGCAGCGACGAACTGCGCCTGGGCATGGTGGCCGAGATCGACAGCAGCAGCATCACCACCGACGACACCGGCTCGCACGGCACGGCGCGTGCGATCCGCTTCGGGCCTGAAATCGTCGGCCCGGTTTCTTCGGTCGCCGTCGACGGCAGGTCGCTGGTGGTGCTGGGTGAAACCGTGCAGGTCACCGCCACCACGCTGTTCGACGACCGTCTGGTCGGCGGGCTGGCCGGCATCGTCGCGGGCACCAGCGTGGTCGAGGTTCACGGGTTGCTCGACGTGACCACCGGCGCCTACACCGCCACCCGCATCGAACCGAAGCCGAACGCACCGTTCTTCAAGCTGCGCGGCGTGGTGAGCAACATCGACAAGACCGCCCAGACCTTCAAGATCGGCAGCGGCACCGACACCATCTCGTACGCCGGCATCAGCGCC
>JANNEI010000534.1:0-1935 GCA_031378565.1 Burkholderiales bacterium | reverse complement strand
CACCGCGGCGAGATCGTCGAGGTCAGTGGCGCGCACCCCACCCGCTCGGTGCTCGACTGGCTGCGCGAAGACGCTCGCTGCACCGGCACCAAGGAAGGCTGCAACGAGGGCGACTGCGGTGCCTGCACCGTGGTGATCGGCGAACTGGCGGATTCGGCAGACACCACCGCGGCGGTTGTCGGCGGCCTGACCCTGCGCACCGTCAACGCCTGCATCCAGTTCCTGCCCACGCTGCACGGCAAGGCGCTGTTCACCGTCGAAGACTTGAAAGATGAAACCAGCCGCCAGCTCCATCCCGCTCAACAGGCAATGGTCGAGTGCCACGGCTCGCAGTGCGGCTTCTGCACGCCGGGTTTCGTGATGTCGCTGTGGGCCACGTACCAGCACCACCAATCGAGCGGCACGCTGCCCAGCCGCCAGCAACTGGCCGACGAGCTGTCGGGCAACCTGTGCCGCTGCACCGGCTACCGGCCGATCCTGGACGCGGGCCAGCACATGTTCGAGCTGCCCGCAGCCAAGCTGGACACCGCGCGGGCGCTGGCGGCGCTGCGCAGCCTCGACCGTGGCAGCGACACCTTCGCCTACCACGCACCCAATCCGCAGGTGCCGGGCCGCATCGACACCTTTCACGCCCCGCGGACGATCGACGCGCTGGCCACCTTGCGCAGCGACCTTCCGCAGGCGCAACTGCTGGCCGGCTGCACCGACGTGGGCCTGTGGGTCAACAAGCAGTTCCGCGATGTGGGCGACATCGTCTACCTCGGCGACGTGGCCGAGTTGCAGCGGGTTGAAGTGCGCGGCGACGAGCTGTTCATCGGTGCCGGTGCCACGCTGGAAGCCGGCTGGCGCGCGCTGGCTGAGCGCGTTCCCGCGCTCACCGACGTGTGGCTGCGCTTCGCGTCGCCGCCCATCCGCAACGCCGGCACGCTGGGTGGCAACGTGGCCAACGGCTCGCCGATCGGCGACGTGCCGCCGGTGCTGATGGCGCTGGACGCGAAGATCGAATTGCGCCACGGCCGCCGCGTTCGCCGCCTGCCGCTGCACGAGTTCTACACCGGCTACATGAGCAACCAGATGGAGCGCGGCGAGTTCGTGCTGGGCCTGGCGGTGCCGCTGGCCGCGATGCGCCGCCAGGTGCGCGCCTACAAGATCAGCAAGCGGTTCGACTGCGACATCTCGGCGGTGTGCGCGGGCTTTTCCATCGAGCTGAACGGCGAGGCGGTGGCCAGCGCGCGGCTGGCCTTCGGCGGCATGGCCGCCACCGTCAAGCGAGCGACCCGCGCCGAAGCGGTGCTGCTGGCGGGCCGCTGGACGCAGGCCACGGTCGACGCCGCAAAGGCGGCGCTGACCGAAGACTTCCAGCCGCTGTCCGACATGCGCGCGAGTGCCGCCTACCGCACGCAGGTGGCGCAGAACCTGTTGCAGCGCTTCTGGCTGGAGACGCGCAGCGACGACCCGCTGCCGGTGCGCTGCACCAGCGTGTGGAGCGTGATGGCACACGAGCAAGGGGCGTGACATGAACCAGCCGCTGGACCCCGCGCTGTTGAAGCCGAACGTCAGCAGGGCCGAACGGATCGACACGAACGTCGAAGCCAATGCCGAAACCGAAGCGATCAGCCAAGGCGCGCGCGTCGGCGTCAGCCGCCCGCACGAATCGGCCCACCTGCACGTGGCCGGCGAGGCGGCCTACATCGACGACCTGCCCGAGCTGGCCGGCACGCTGCACGCCGCGCTGGGCTTGTCGCCGGTTGCGCACGGCCGCCTGAGCAGCATCGCGCTGGAGCGCCTTCGCGCGCTGCCCGGCGTGGTGTGGGTGATGACGGCGGCCGACATTCCCGGCCCAAACGATTGCGGCGCCATCGTGCACGACGAACCGATCCTGGCCGAAGGCGAGTTGCGCTACCTCGGTCAACCCGTGTTCGCGGTGATCGCGCA
>JANNEI010000530.1:0-1649 GCA_031378565.1 Burkholderiales bacterium | reverse complement strand
GCCCTGCCCCTGCCACCTCAACGGAGTCCCCGATGAACAAGCGCTTCAAGATCGCAGTCATTCCCGGCGACGGGATCGGCAAGGAAGTCATGCCCGAGGGCCTGCGCGTACTCGAAGCTGCATCGCGTCGCTTCGATTTCGGCCTCGACTTCGTCCACATCGAATGGGCCAGCTGCGACTACTTTGCGCTGCACGGCAAGATGATGCCGGACGACTGGAAGGCGCAGTTGCAAGGCATGGACGCGATCTATTTCGGCGCGGTCGGCTGGCCCGCGGTGGTGCCCGACCACATCTCGCTGTGGGGGTCGCTGCTGAAGTTCCGCCGTGAGTTCGACCAGTACATCAACCTGCGTCCGGTGCGCCTGTTCGACGGTGTGCCGTGCCCCTTGGTCGACTCGAAAGGCAAGCCGCGCAAACCGGGTGACATCGACTTCTTCGTGGTGCGGGAGAACACCGAAGGCGAATACACCAACCTCGGCGGCCGCCTTTATGAAGGCACCGAGCGCGAGATCGTGATCCAGGAATCGGTGTTCTCGCGCCACGGCACCGACCGTGTGATGAAGTACGCCTTCGAGCTGGCGCAGTCGCGTCCGCGCAAGCACCTGACCGTGGCCACCAAGAGCAACGGCATTGCCATCAGCATGCCGTGGTGGGACGAGCGTGCCGACGCGATGGCCAAGTCGTACCTGGGCATCACGGTGGACAAGCAGCACATCGACATCCTGTGCGCCCGCTTCGTGCTGCAACCCACGCGCTTCGACGTGGTGGTGGCGTCGAACCTGTTCGGTGACATCCTGTCCGACCTCGGGCCAGCCTGCACCGGCACCATCGGCCTGGCACCGTCGGCCAACCTGAACCCCGAGCGCAAGTTCCCGTCGCTGTTCGAACCGGTGCACGGCTCGGCCCCCGACATTTACGGCCGCAACATCGCGAATCCGGTGGCGATGATCTGGTCGGGCGCGCTGATGCTCGACTTCCTGGGCGGGGCCGACGCCGCGCTGCAGGCCCGCTGTCGCGCCGCACACGACGCCATCGTGCAGGCGATCGAAGCGGTGCTCGTCGAAGGCCCGCGCAGTGGTGACCTGGGCGGCAGCGCGTTGACCAGCGAAATGGGTGTGGCGATCGCCGAGCGGGTGGAGCGCGTCGGCTGAACTCTCCTACTCCCTCTCCCTCTGGGAGAGGGTTGGGGGTGAGGGCCATCGCATGGCACCAGTGGCGGTGTGCGGCCCCTCCCCGGCAGGGCGCACAACGGCTTGCAAGCCGTTGTCGTTCGACGGGCTCGGCGCATGCGCCTCGAAAGCCCCGACTCACCCCCAGCCCTCTCCCCAGAGGGGCGAGGGGGCAAACGGCGCGCTGCCGCGCTATTTGTTGATGGCCGCCCGCTTCGCCAATTCGATCTTTGCGATCGCGTTGCGGTGCACTTCGTCCGGACCATCGACGATGCGCACCGTGCGCTGGTGGGCATAGGCTTCGGCCAGCCAGAAGTCGCCGCTGACGCCTGCCGCGCCGTGTGCCTGGATGGCCCAGTCGACCACCTTGCACGACATGTTGGGGGCCACCACCTTGATCATCGCGATCTCGGCGCGTGCGGCCTTGTTGCCGGCCACGTCCATCACGCGGGCTGCGTTCAGCGTCAGCAGGCGCGCCTG
>JANNEI010000518.1:0-5598 GCA_031378565.1 Burkholderiales bacterium | reverse complement strand
AAGCAGGCCTGGCCATTCGCGTAGTCGCGGCACATGCGGGTGTGGAACTGCCCCGTCTTGCCGGTGATGCCCTGGGTGATGACGCGCGTGTCTTTGTTGATCAGGATGCTCATGTGGGTTCCTTGTGTGCCGCGGGCGCTTACTTTTTCAGCGCTGCCATCACGGCTTGCGCGGCATCGGCCATCGACTCGGCGGTGATGATCGGCAGGCCCGAATCCTTCAACAGCTGCTTGCCGATTTCCTCGTTCGTGCCCTTCATGCGCACCACCAGCGGCACGCTCAGGTTGACTGCCTTGCAGGCCGCGATGACGCCTTCGGCAATCGTGTCGCAGCGCATGATGCCGCCGAAGATGTTCACCAGAATCGCCTCGACCTTGGGGTTGCCGAGCATGATCTTGAAGGCTTCGGTGACCTTCTCGGCCGTCGCGCCGCCGCCCACGTCGAGGAAGTTCGCGGGCTCGCCGCCGAACAGCTTGATGGTGTCCATCGTCGCCATGGCCAGGCCGGCACCGTTGACCAGGCAGCCGATGTTGCCGTCGAGCTGGATGTAGGCCAGGTCGAACTTGCTGGCTTCGATCTCGGCCGGGTCTTCTTCGTCGAGGTCGCGGAAAGCAACGATCTCGGGGTGGCGGAACAGCGCGTTCGCGTCGAAGTTGAACTTCGCGTCGAGCGCCTTGATGTTGCCCGGCTTGCCGTCCACCGGCCCCTCCAGGATCAGCGGGTTGATCTCGGCCAGCGAACAGTCGGTTTCCATGTAGCAGGTGTAGAGCTTCTTGAACACGTCGATGGCCTGCGCCCGCGAAGCGGCAGGCACCCCGATGCCGTTGGCCAGTTCGGCACCTTGCGCGTCCGTCAGCCCGGTGGCCGGGTCGACGAAGACCTTCAGGATCTTCTCGGGGGTGGCGTGCGCCACTTCCTCGATGTTCATGCCGCCCTCGCTGCTGGCCATGATGGCGACCTTTTGCGTGGCGCGGTCGGTGACTGCCGCGACGTAGTACTCCTTCTGGATGTCGGCACCTTCCTCGATCAGCAGGCGGCGCACCTTTTGGCCGCCGGGGCCGGTCTGGTGGGTCTTGAGCTGCATGCCCAGGATTTCAGCCGAGAACTTCTTCACGTCGTCCAGCGACCGGGCCACCTTCACGCCACCGCCCTTGCCGCGGCCGCCCGCGTGGATCTGAGCCTTCACGACCCACACCGGACCGCCGAGTTTTTGCGCGGCTTCGGTTGCCTCCAGAACGCTGAAGGCCGGGTAGCCGCGTGGCACCGGCACACCGAACTGGCGCAGGATTTCCTTGCCTTGGTATTCGTGGATCTTCATGGTGTTCTTTCGCTGGAGGTCGAACAAGAGTCACTGCACGGGCGGATCAACCCGCATTGTCGGTCGCGCCGGGGCCGGCGTCGGTCGCCGTGGCAGTGGGATTGGCAACCACGCCGACGGCGCGATACCACCGAGGGTAGTAGGTGCGCACGGCTTCGCCGTCGGCACGCAAGGCATGGCAACCGTCGATCTGGAAGGGACGCCGCTCGGCGCTGGCGGGTTCGCGGTTGTCCTTCACTTCACCCACGAAAGCCTGGACCACCGCGGTCGGAAGGAGCTGACCCATTTCGGTGATGTGGGTGCAGCCCTGGACTCCCCCCAGGCGCTCCTTGACCGCAGCTCGAAATCCCTTCAGCAGGTTCAGCCCGACAAGCCGGCCGTAGGCGTCACCGTGCTGGTCGCACAGGCCGGGATACGGCATTTGCCGCGTCTCGGCCCCGGACTCGAGGATGTTGAAATCCTCGTCCACCACCAGGCGCAGCAGCATGTCGTGGATGGGCTCGCCGGCACGTCGCACACCCCCGGCAAGCGGTGCGTCGCGCGTCTTGATGTCGCTGATGTGGGCATCGACTTCCCAGAGCCCGTTGCCGCGCGAGAAGACTTCCACCTCGATGCATCGACGGTGCTTGAGCGTTCGCTCGGGCGCAGCGGGTGGCAATGCCATCGGGGTCAACGCAGGCGCAGGGTGGGGGCGGAAAGAGTTCGGTCGGGCCTTTGCCACGACGTATCACGGGTGTGTGACTAACGCAGCAACAGCGCGGGAATGTAGCATGCTGCGCCGCACCAATCGGACGCGTGTCGCTGGCGTCTGCAGCCGCGTCAGTCGTCGTTGGCCTCGGTCGGCGTTGCCGCGCCCGCAGCGCGCCCGAGCTGGCGCATCACCTGCCGCACCGCGTCCGAAGAGAAGCCTCGCCCCGCCAGAAAGCGGGCTTGCCGGAACTGCTCTGCCGCCGTGGCGGGCGCGGCACCGAACTTGCGCAGGCGCACCTCTCGCGCCCGCTCGAACTCGGTGTCACGCAGGCGCTGCGCGGCCTCGGGTGTCAATGCCACGCCATGCTGCGACAACTCATGGCGAATTCGCAAGTTACCGAACTTCGGCGCGCGCGCGTGAACCCTGCTTTCGGCGAAGCGCTCTTCGCTGAGGTAGCCATGCGCTTGCAGCCAGTCGAGCACTGCGCTGACTTTCTCGCTTGCCGTGGGACGCTGTGCCTCCAGCGCGTAGGCGTTGCCGCGTGTGTTTGCATGGGTGTTTGCGTGGGTCTGTGCGTGGTCGTCCGCGAGGTCGCCGTCGCGTTCGCCGCCCTGCGCAGCAGCCAGCGCCAACTCGGCCGACGCATGCGGCATCAGCTTTCGCTTCAGCTCCACTCTGCTGTGGTCACGCTGGGCCAGCAGCGCCAGCCCCCGACCCTTGAGCGACAAGCTCGCCCGACGCGTTGCCATGAACGCCCGCCCGTGGCCTCAGTCGGCGGCGCTCATTCCTTGGCGGCCCGAGCCTTGGCCGGCTTGGCATCGGCCGGGTCGCCGACCGGAAGCAAGCGGATGCCCATGGCCTCGCGAACCTTGTTCTCGATCTCGACCGCCAAGGCCGGGTTCTCGCGCAGGAACTCGCGCGAATTGTCCTTGCCCTGGCCGATTTTTTCGCCGTTGTAGGCGTACCAGGAACCGCTTTTCTCGAGCACCTTGGCCTCGACACCCATGTCGATGATCTCGCCCTCGCGGCTGATGCCTTCACCGTACAGGATGTCGAACTCCGCGGTCTTGAAAGGCGGTGCCACCTTGTTCTTGACGACCTTGACCTTGGTCTCGTTGCCGATGACCTCCTCGCCCTTCTTGATGCTGCCGATGCGACGGATGTCGAGCCGCACCGAAGCGTAGAACTTGAGCGCATTGCCACCGGTGGTGGTTTCGGGCGAGCCGAACATGACGCCGATCTTCATGCGAATCTGGTTGATGAAAATGACCATGGTGTTGGTCTTCTTGATCACGCCGGTGAGCTTGCGCAGGGCCTGGCTCATCAGGCGCGCTTGCAGGCCAGGCAGGCTGTCGCCCATTTCGCCTTCGATCTCGGCCTTGGGCGTGAGGGCGGCCACCGAGTCGATGACCACCAGGTCGACCGAGGCCGAACGCACGAGGGCATCGACAATTTCCAGTGCCTGCTCGCCGGTGTCGGGCTGGCTGATCAGCAGTTCCTGCAGGTTGACGCCCAGCTTTTGCGCGTAGGCGGTGTCGAGGGCGTGCTCGGCGTCGATGAAGGCGCAGGTGCCGCCGACCTTCTGCATCTCGGCGATGACCTGCAAGGTGAGGGTGGTCTTGCCGCTGGACTCGGGGCCGTAGATTTCAACGACCCGCCCACGCGGCAGGCCGCCGACGCCGAGCGCAGCGTCGAGCCCGAGCGACCCGGTGGAGACCACTTCGATGTCGTCGATCACTTCGCCTTCGCCCAGGCGCATGATCGTGCCCTTGCCGAACTGCTTTTCGATCTGCGCCAGTGCCGCTTGCAGGGCCTTGGCTTTTTCTGTGTTCAGCGCTTTGACGGGTGCGTCCATGAGGGTCTCCGAAGAATTGCACGCATTATCGCAAAAGCTGGATGTTTGTACAGTGGCTTGCAGCCGATCTAGGGGTATCCCGTCGTGGTCGGCAAGCTGGCCTGGCACCGAATCTAGAATCGCTTCGAGCGGCACGGTGCCACCTGCCAGCGCCGCCGTGGAGAGACAAGCATGCGCGTCCTGATCGCTGAAGATGACCAAGTGCTGGCCGACGGCTTGCTTCGTTCGCTGCGCAGTGCCGGCTACGCCGTCGATCAGGTCAGCAGTGGCAGCGAGGCCGATGCCGCGCTCGCGTCACACGAGTTCGACCTGGTCATCCTCGACCTCGGCCTGCCGAAGCTGCACGGCCTGGAAGTGCTGCGCAAGTTGCGCGCGCGCGGCAGCAGCGTGCCGGTGCTCATCCTGACGGCAGACGACAGCGTGGAGCAGCGCGTCAAGGGGCTCGACCTGGGAGCCGACGACTACATGGCCAAGCCGTTCTCGTTGCAGGAACTCGAAGCGCGGGTGCGCGCCCTGACCCGTCGCGGCCTGGGAACGGCGTCTACCGTCATCAAGCACGGGCCGTTGACCTTCGACGCGACCGGGCGGGTGGCCTACATCAACGACCAGATGATCGAGCTGTCGGCGCGCGAGATCAGCTTGCTGGAAGTGTTGCTGCAGCGCTCGGGCCGCCTCGTCAGCAAGGACCAGTTGGTGGAGCGGCTGTGCGAATGGGGTGAAGAGGTGAGCAACAACGCGATCGAGGTCTACATCCACCGCCTGCGCAAGAAGATCGAACACGGCCCGGTGCGCATTGCGACCGTCCGCGGGCTGGGATACTGCCTGGAAAAAATCGCTGCCTGACGTGCGGCACGGACAAGAAAAAGCCCGCTTGCGCGGGCCGGCTTCTGAGACGGGGCAATGTTCTCAGCGCTTGGCGCGGCGGCGCACCACCGCACCCATGCCGACCAGGCCCGCCAGCATCAGCGCGTAGGTCGATGGCTCGGGAACTGCGGTGGTCACTTCGACGTTGTCGAGCAGCGCACCGAGGTTGTCACCGCCACGGTTGGCGAAGCTCAGCGAGAACAGGCCGGTCGCACCCGGCGTGAATGCCAGACTCAAGCTGCCCAGCGGATCGGCCGACGCCAGCGTGTAGCTGTTCAGCGTGGTGCCGAACGCCACGTCAACGGTGTTGCTGTCGCCGCGGTGACTGCCCGCCAACTGGAAGCTCGCGGTGTAGGTGACGCCGCCAGTCAGCAGCAGAGCCTTCGAGAACTCGCCGGCGTTGCTGGTCGATCCGTCCAGGTCGACATAGCGGCCGTTGCCGGGAATCAGATCGTAGAAGCCCGTCTGGCCAATCAGGTCGACGGTACCGGCAGACACGGCCCAGCCGCCGGCAAAGGTTGTCTGGTTCAGCAACAGCGCGTCGGCGTCGAAGTTGTCGGTGAAGATGGTGGCGGCGTGGGCGACACCGAAAGCCGACATCAGCGCGGCGACCAGAATTTGAGGTGATTTCATGAAGCTCTCCTTGGGGGATGCAGAAATGTAGTCGCGCAACGCAGGTGGCCGTAACCCCTGAAGCACGGGGGAAACTGGTCGACGAGGCGCTATTCTCGGCACGCCCATGCCAGCCGCACGCGAACAACGCTCTCTATTCGGCGAAATCCTCGACTGGATGCTTGCGCCGCTGCTGCTGCTGTGGCCGATGAGCGTGATCCTGACCTGGCTGGTGGCGCAGGGCATTGCCAACAAGCC
>JANNEI010000492.1:0-6026 GCA_031378565.1 Burkholderiales bacterium | reverse complement strand
TGATGGTCAGCGGCCTGGTCGGTGACCGCCACGTGTTGACCTGCAACGGCCGCCGCGTGCCCTTGCAGCCCACCGGCCGCGTCGGTGAATTCGTCGGCGCGGTGCGCTACCGCGCCTGGAATCCGCCGTCGGCCTTGCACCCCACGATCGACGTGCATGCGCCGCTGACCTTCGACCTGGTGGACAGCTGGATGAGCCGGTCGATGGGCGGCTGCCAGTACCACGTGGCGCACCCGGGCGGTCTCAGCTACGACACCTTTCCGGTCAACGCCTTCGAGGCCGAAGCGCGCCGCCTGGCGCGCTTCTTCCGCATCGGCCACACGCCGGGGCAGATGACCGTGCCGGACGAAGAGCGCAATCCGAACTTCCCGTTCACGCTGGATCTGAGGCGGGCTGCGATGTGAGGCGTGCCGGCCCGACGCGAAGCGGGCGACGCCGGACCCTGTGACACACTGCGCGCACCTTCGATCCGTGCCGCCATGGTGAGCCACCTCCTCTCCGGTTATTCCGCGCTCCCCGACCGCTACGACGAGCTGCTCTCGGGCCTGGGCGAACCGCGTCCGCACTGGGACGCCTTTCTTCGCTCGATGGCTGCGCGCGAGGGCCTGGAGATCAGCGACACGCTGTCGTTGATGGAGCGCGAGATTCGCGAAAACGGCATCACCTACAACGTCTATGCCGACCCGCAGGGGGCCGACCGTCCATGGGAAGTGGACCCGCTGCCGCTGCTGCTGTCGGCCAGCGAATGGGCCGAAATCGAAACCGGCATCGCACAGCGGGCCGAGCTGCTGAACCGGGTGCTGACCGATCTGTACGGCGCGCAGGATCTGCTGCGCAGCGGTGCCATTCCGCCCTCGGTGATCTTCGGCCACAGCGGTTTCCTGCACCAGGTACAGGGCATTCGCCCGCCCGGCGGCATTCATCTGTTCCAGTACGCGGCCGACCTGGCGCGCTCGCCCGACGGCCATTGGTGGGTGGTCAATGACCGCACTCAGGCACCCTCGGGTGCGGGTTACGCGCTGGAGAACCGGCTGGTCGTCTCGCGCGTGTTCCCCGACATGTTTCGCGACCTGCACGTGCAGCACCTGGCGTCGTTCTTTGCCGCGCTGCGCGATTCGCTGCTGCGCTGGGCACCGCGCAGCGACGCGCCGCCGCTGGTGGTGCTGCTGACCCCCGGCCCCTATAACGAAACCTATTTCGAGCATGCGCTGCTGGCGCGCTATCTCGGCTTTGCGCTGGTCGAAGGCAACGACCTGACGGTGCGTGACGGCTGCGTGTGGATGAAAACCGTCGAAGGCTTGCGGCGCGTCCACGCCATCCTGCGCCGCCAGGACGGCGACTACTGCGACCCGCTGGAGCTGCGTTCCGACTCGGCGCTGGGCGTGCCCGGCCTGACCGACTGCGCACGCCGCGGCACCGTGATGCTGGCCAACGCGCTGGGCTCGGGCGTGCTCGAATCCGGCGCGCTGATGGGCTACCTGCCGGCACTCAGCGAACGCCTGTTGGGCGAGCCGCTGAAGATGCCCTCGGTGGCGACCTGGTGGCTGGGCGAGCCGGCCGCCTTCGACGACGCGTGGGAGCGGCTCGACCGCGTGCTGATCAAGCCGCTGGAACGCGCCGTGCGCGAACCCGCCGTTTTCGGTGCCGACCTGTCGCCGGCGCAGCGCGACCAGCTCAGGGCGCGCGTCGCCGCCCGGCCGCAGCTCTACGTGGCCCAGGAGTGGGTGCACGTGTCGCAGGCCCCGGTGCTGGAACGGACCGCCGGTGCGCGCCCGCCCGGCCAGCGGCTGCAGTCGCGCACGGTCGGCCTGCGCGTGTTCGCAGTGGCCACGCCCGATGGCTACCGAGTGATGCCGGGTGGCCTGACGCGGGTGGCGGGCGACGGCGATTCACGCGTGATCGCGATGCAACGCGGCGGCCGATCCAAAGACACCTGGGTGCTGTCGGACGCCGCGGTGAACGCGTCGTTCTCGCTGCTCGGCCGCACGGTGCGGGCTGAAGACCTGGTCAACTCGCGCGCCAACGTGGCGTCGCGCGCGGCCGAGAACCTGTTCTGGTTCGGCCGCTACGGCGAGCGTTGCGATGCCACCGCGCGCCTGTTGCGGGTGGCGATCGCCGGCGTGCTGGACGACGATTCCCAGTTGGCCGACGGCGTGCCGCCTGCCCTGGTGCTGGCGCAGCGCTGGGGCCTGCTGGCCGAGCGTGACGACGAGACCGCGCTGGCCACCGACAGCACCGAGACAGACCTGTTGCTCGCCGCCACCGGCCCCGAGCAGGGCCTGGCGGCGCGCCTGCAGCAACTGGCGCGCGTTGCCTTCAGCCTGCGCGACCGCATGTCCGCCGACAACTGGCGCGCGCTGAACCAGATCACCAGCGACCCGGTGTTCGAACGCGGCGTGTCGCTGCCGGTCGTGCTGGCCTGGCTCGACCGCGCCGTGCTGACGCTGACCACGCTGTCCGGCTTCGTGCTCGACGGCATGACGCGCGGCACCGGCTGGCGCTTTCTGTCGATGGGGCGGCGCATCGAGAGGCTGTCCAGCGTCACCGCGGCCTTGCAGGTGGCCACCCGCGAGGGCCACGCCCAGGGTCTCGACTGGCTGCTGGAACTGGCCGACTCCACCGTCACCTACCGCTCGCGCTACCTGGTGGCCCCCGAGTGGCTGCCCGTGCTCGACCTGCTGGTGCGCGACGAAGCCAATCCGCGCTCGGTGGCGTTCCAGGTCAAGGGTCTGGCCGAGTACATCGCCAAGCTCGAACTCAGCCACGGTCGCTTCGCCAGCGACGTTCTCGCCCCCGGCCATGCCGCCTTGCGCAACCTGAGCGCTGCGGAGCTGCACCCCGAGAGCGCTGCGCTGGCGGCCGTTCTCGACCAGCTGCAGCGGGCGGCGCACGCCGTGTCCGAGGAGTTGAGCCTGAAGTTTTTCTCGCACGCCGCCTCGCGCAGCGTGCTCTCGCTGGTGGCTTGAGGTGAGCCAGCCGCCGCTCGCCGCGCGCTTGCAGGTCGAGCACGAAACCCGTTACGCCTACACCGCGCCGGTGTCGCAGTCGTGGCAGTTGGCCCGCCTGACGCCGCGCACCTTGCCGTGGCAAACCCTGTTGTCGCACGCCCTGCACATCGACCCGCCGCCCGACGAGCGGCACGATGCGCGCTACAGCTTCGGCAACTCGGTGACGCATTTCGGGCTGCACGGCGCGCACCGGGTGCTGCGCGTTCGCATGCAGTGCACGGTGGAGGTGGGCGAACGGACTTCGTTTGACGGGGCCGAGGCTGGCAACGTTGAAAGCGGTGGCAGCGGCGGCAACGACGTCAGCTGGCAGGCGGTTCGCGACGGCATGCGCACGCTGCGCCACACCGACGGTCTGGCAGCGGCGCGCATGTGCGAGCCGACGCCGCTGGTGCCGTTGTCCGAGGCCGCGCGCCTGTACGCCGCGGCGTCGCTTTGCCCTGGCAGAGACTGGCTGCAGGCCACCCTCGACCTGATGCACCGCATCCACCGCGACTTCGAGTTCGAGCCCGGCACCACCACCGTCAGCACCTCGGTCGACGAGGTGCTTGTGCAGCGACGCGGCGTGTGCCAGGACTTCGCCCACCTGATGCTGGCCTGCCTGCGCAGCCACGGGCTGCCGGCGCGATATGTGTCCGGCTACCTGCTGACCGAACCGCCGCCGGGCCAGCCACGGTTGATGGGTGTGGACGCATCGCACGCCTGGGTGGCGGCGTTCTCACCCGCGCTCGGCTGGGTCGAGTTCGACCCCACCAACGATCAGCTCGCCGACACGCGCTATGTCACGCTCGCCTGGGGTGCCGACTTCGCCGACGTGGTGCCGCTGCGCGGCGTGATCCTGGGCGGCGGCACGCAGGACATGCAGGTGGCCGTGAGCGTGTTGCCGGTGGACTGAGCCGGCCCCCCAAGCTGGCACCCACCCCCATGGTCGGGAGCCACTTTCGGGGGTGGCAGCGGATCGACCCTTCCCCCGTTCGACCCCACCACCAGAGGGATGATCCGGCAGGCCCAGGAGCCAGACACTGACCTTCACAGTGCATTTCTCCAGGAGTCTTCGATGCCCCGCTTCACCTTCAGGCTTGCCCGGCTTTTTCGACCGACCCAATGGCGCGTGCAGCGTTTGCGCAGCGCCATCAGCCGCGTCGACCTGGACCTGGACTTGCCGGCGCTGGGCGGCCCTGGCTGGTTCGACTCGAGCTGGGAGCTGACGCAGGGCCTGACCACACACGAAGGGTTGCCCATCGACGCGAAAGTGGACGAGTGGATCGCGGTGTGCCTGCGCAGTTAGCCGGAGCCCGGGCTGGCTGATTACGCACTGATCGTCGCAACCGCCTTCAACGTCTTCGCCGCGTTGGTGTACCCGCCGCCGCCGCCGTCGACGAAGTGCACATGCAGGTCGTCGGTGGCCGATGTCACCAGGCAGGTCATCAGCGCGGTGTCGGACACGTCCATCCCGTAGCGAAAGGTCGGACTGGACGCGCATTGATCGAGATACGCGCGGACGGAGTCGATGCTGTCGAGCGGGCAGTCGATGACGAAGCAGGTGGTCTCGTCGTGCCGGCAAAAGTCGGTGTTGGTGGCCACGTCTCGCAGATAGCGCTGCGGATCGAAGCCGCCGATCGGCCGCCCGCGGCCCATGACAATGCGCGCCAGCAAGGTCTCGAACAGCACCCGGATCACCGCCACCGCCAGCCAGCCGCCGCGGCGGCTGGCGTGTGCCTCCAGCATGAAGCCTTTGGGCGGCCAGCTGGCGCTGAGCGTGTCTGCGCGCACTGGGCGGGCGTCGCCGTCCGGCCCCGCCAGGCGCATCACGGCAGCGTGTGCCTCGCCCCGGTCGGCACCGTCGTGGATGATGATGGTGACCATCTTCCCGCGCCTGGAATGCAACGCATCCCAGCGGCAAGACAACCCGGACAAATCGACCGGCGCAGCATCGTCCAGTGTGTCGGAGATCGCTGCCAGCGCGATCAGTGTGGGGTCGCCGCGCCCTCGGATGGCGGTTTCGAGCAGGCCGACGCCTCCGCCGCGGAAGACGCCAAAACTGTTGCCGGCCGAAGGCTCGAAGCGGCCCACCAGCACGTCGCTGCCAAACCGGCGCAATGCGCTCACCGGCACCAGCCCGACCCGCAAGGCAAGCCCGAATTCGCGCTGGGCGAAGCCGCGCACGCGCGCCAGCGCGAGGCGCGCTTGCGTCGCGTGCTCAGGTGGCACCATGACAACGGCACCGTCGCCGCCGAACAGGAACGGGATCGAGGTCGGGGAGCACAGGTTCTTGAGTGCCGCAATGGCCATCGCAGCCACGAAGTTGACGGTCTTGTGGCGGCCGTTTGCGATCTCCATCGTCGAGCCCACGATGTCGGTGACGACCAGCGACCAATCGTCGGGTGCCGGGCGGTACTGCGCCGTGTCGAAGGTGTCCCGCGGGGTTGCGAGGACCGGCAGGTCGGCGAAGAAGTTTGGCATGTCGTTGCGGCCTCCTCAGCGCGGCTGGTTCAGCGCTGCCTTGACCGATTCGCCCAGCGCAATCACCGCCATCGCGTAATAGCTCGACCAGTTGTAGCGGGTGATGGCATAGAAGTTGTTCGTGCCCGCCACATAGCTCGGCGCGGCAGCACCGTTTTGCAGTTCGACCAGCGCCAGCTTGCTGTCCACGGCCAGCGCCGCATCGGCCAGCCGCGCACCGCGCTCGGCGAATTCCTGCGGGCTGAACAGCGGCACGATGTCGGGGCCGAGCAAGGCGTTGCGGTCGGCGCTGTCCACCGGCACCGCGACCTCGAAATGCGTGGGCAGCCCCTTTTGCCAGCCGAACTGCGCCAGGTAGTGCGCCACGCTACCGATGGCGTCGGCCGTGCTGCGGTGCAGGTCGATGCGGCCGTCGCTGTCGAAGTCCACCGCATGCGCCAGCACGCTGCTGGGCATGAACTGCGGCAGGCCCATCGCCCCGGCAAAGCTGCCGCGCGCGGCCAGCGGATCGGTGCCTTGCTGCTGGCACATCACCAGAAACTGTTCCAGCTCGTCGCG
>JANNEI010000490.1:0-2028 GCA_031378565.1 Burkholderiales bacterium | reverse complement strand
CGCCTCCTCTCGCGGCGGGTCGATCATGCCGACGATGCCGACGAACACGAGGTCGTGCTCCAGCGCCTGCGCGGCCTGCGCAGTGTCATGGGCTTCACCCGCGTCGAGCGGCCGGTACGCCACCGCCAGCGTGCGCAGCGCAGCGTCGGCCAGCATGTCGACTTCCTTCAACATGCGCTCGCGCAGCGCGTCGTCGAACGCGACGATCTCCATCCCGACCCGCGCCCGATTGCAGTGGCCGAGCAGCACGCCGGGCGCGCCCTTGGTGATCACCACCACCGCGTCGCCGTGCTCGTGATCGACCTCGATCGTCGACATCATCTGGCGCTCTGACGTGAACGGGATTTCACCCACGCGCTCGAAGCGGCGCTCGCGCCGTTCGGTGACGCCCAGCTTGCGCTCGGCCACCAGAAACGCCGCTTCGGTGGGGTCGCCGTGAATCTCCCAGGTGCCGTTGTCGGCCTGTCGCAACTCGGCGTCGCCGGCCAGGCTGCCGCCGCTGAGTGTGGCGATCTGCTCGGCACGCAGCGGGCCTTCTTTCAGCTCGGTGCCACTCGGCTCGACACCGCTCGGCTCGACACCACTCAGTTCGACCCGGCCTTGCGGCGCATAGCCCACGCCTGTCACCAGCGTGCTGCCAGACGCGGTGACCACGCGCTGGATCGTCATCTCGGCGCGGGTCAGCGTGCCGGTCTTGTCCGACGCGATGACCGAGGCGGAACCGAGCGTCTCCACCGACGACAGCTTCTTCACGATCGCGTGGTGCCGGGCCATGCGCTGCACGCCCAGCGCGAGCACCAACGACAGAATCGCCGGCAGCCCCTCGGGCACCGCCGCCACCGCCAGCGAGACGCCGAGCAGCAGCACCGGAATCACATCGGCGGCGCTGCGAATGTCGGACAGCAGCAAGACAGTGGCCACCACGACCACGGCGATCACGACTACCACAATGCCCAGCAAGCGGCCGACGCGGCTCACCTCTTGCTGCAGCGGCGTGGGCTGTTCCACGGTGGCCTCCAGCAGGTGGGCGATGCTGCCGATTTCGGTCTGCATCGCGGTGCCGGTGACGACCGCTCGGCCGGTGCCCTGCGCCACCGCCGTGCCCTTGAAGACCATGTTCAAACGGTCGCCCAGCGCGGCGGGCTGCGGCAAGGTGGCGGCGTCCTTCAGCACGGCTTCGCTCTCGCCGGTCAGCGAGGCCTCTTGCACGCGCAGTGAGGTGGCGTCGATCAGGCGCGCATCGGCCCCCACCGCGTCGCCCTCGCCGAGCAGCATCACATCGCCGCGCACCAGCTCGGCGCTGGGCACGCGCACCCGCTGCCCGCCGCGCAGCACGGCGGCGGTCGCTTCGGTCATTTTGGCCAGCGCTGCCACGGCGGCATCGGCCTTGGCTTCCTGCGCAAGACCCAGCGCTGCGTTCAGCAACACCACGACCGCGATGACGACGGCGTCGACCGGCCAGCCGTGCCGGCCCTCGATCCACCAAGCCACCAGCGCAATCGCGATCGCGGCCAGCAACAGCAGCACCAGCGGGTCGCGAAACTGCGCCAGCGCGCGGTGCCAGGCAGGCACTTTTGCCGCGGCGCGAAGCGTGTTGGGGCCGTTCTCCAGCAGCCGCCTTACCGCCTCGGCTGCGGTCAGCCCCTGGTCGAGGTCGGCCCCCATCGCGGCCGCCACGTCTGCGGCGTCGCGGACGGACGGGTCATCGAGCGTGTTCGCGTTCGCCATCGGCTTGCCGACTCCGTGTGAAAGATGAACGGCGGGATCGCAGTTCACGGTGCGCCATCAGCGCTCCTGATTTGCGATACGTTCAGCCGTCGCTTCACCCTCACCCCACCCCTCTCCCGCAAGCGGGAGAGGGAGCGAACACGGGCTCCCTCTCCACCGTACTCTGGGGAGAGGGTTGGGGTGAGGGGGGCGATGCGCCACGTCGCTGATCATGGTCGCCGATCAGGTCGGCGCTTGCCTTCACGCCCGCTCAAGTCATTGCGGAAAAAAGAATCCAGTTCTTGCCCAGGCAGCGCGTTC
>JANNEI010000478.1:0-3736 GCA_031378565.1 Burkholderiales bacterium | reverse complement strand
ACCGACGGCGGACGGAAAACGTGCTGGCGCAACGTGTCGCCCCACCACCAACCCAGCGGTTCGCCGTCGGTGCGGCCGTTCAGCGCGCGCAGCACCCCGGCGAACATCTGCACCGGCTCACGCAACTTCCCCGCGGTGCGCGTGGTGGTGTTGCCGCGGGCCTCGGCGTCGAGCAGCACCGCTGCCACCGTGGCAGCCAGGTCGCCCTTCTGACCGGTGCCGAAGCTTTGGTACTTGCCGCTGTTGAAGGCAGCCGACACACGCGCCACGTAAGCCGCCGACGGGTTGCTGCTGACGAGGTG
This sequence comes from Burkholderiales bacterium, assembly GCA_031378565.1. Classification (GTDB taxonomy): domain Bacteria; phylum Pseudomonadota; class Gammaproteobacteria; order Burkholderiales; family Burkholderiaceae_C; genus JANYJJ01. The sequence continues at coordinate 3,434 of JANNEI010000478.1, read as the reverse complement.
TTGTATCAGTTGCTTGCCGATGAACGGAGCGATGTTGGGATGCGCCATCAGGCTGTCCAGCACCTTCTCGAGCGCGGCGGGTGCGGCCGTGCCGCCGGGCACGGTGATGCCTGAGAGGAGCTTGCGTTCGGCGGTGTCGTGATACTTCGCCACCGCCACCATGTCGCCGCTGTAGTAGCGGCAGTTCGTGCCACTGGGCCAGCAGCCCCATGACGTCGCACCACCGGACGGGTAGGTCCAGCCGGTCATCGCATACGCGTAAGAGCGCACGGCGTCGTTGTCGTAGGTCGGGTTGCAGGTGCCGCCCGTCAATCGGCCGTCGACGTTGAGCTGGCAGGTGCCAATGCTGAACAGCTGCAGCAGCTCACGCGCGAAGTTCTCGTTGGGGGCCGCCTTGTCGTTGTTGACGCTGTCCAGGAAATCACCCATCAGCGGCGACAGGGCCACCTTCTTCAACACCTGGCGGTAGTTGCCGAAAGCGTTGTCGAGCAGGTTGTTGTAGTACACGCGGAAGCCGTAGGTGCCGTCCACCTCCATGTTGTTGACAACCACGATCTGCTGCAGCGCGAAGGCAACGCGCTGTCGCAATTGATCGGGCTGGTTGACCGCGTTGCGGTAGAAATCCCACGTCAGCGGCTCGGTGGAATACCAGTCGCGCCAGCAGGTGTCGCCCTTGCCGTCACAGAACTGACCCGTGCCGGTGTACTGGTGCACCTCGCCGCCCTTCCCGCTGGTGTACCGGGAGTTGCTGATTCGCATCTGTGCACCGACCCAGGCGGAGACGCCCTGTGCGCGGATCGCGCTGACCAGCGATTCGGTTGGCCCGAAGCTGGCCTGATCGGCCAGCCGCACCGCATCGCGCATGGACACCGTGGGCGGAGGCGGAGGCGGAGGCGGAGGCGGAGGCGGAGGCGGAGGCGGTGGCGGCGGCGGCGGAGGTGGCGGCGGCGGGGGTGGCCCGGGCGGAGTCGCGCTCTGCGTCTGGCACGACTTGAGAACGCCTACCAACGGATCCCTGCCGAAGAACTCGTTGGTGCACATGGCACTGCCGGTCACCGGCTTCTGCACCCAACTGCTCTGCGCACCGTACCGAACCGTTTGCGTTCCCGTCACGCTGAACGGCTGTCTTTCGCTGGCGATCGTGGTCCACACCGGGTCAATGGCTGCTAGCGCGAGGCCAGGTGCGGTCGTGCACAGCGCTGCAACTTTGCCGCATGTGATGAGGAGACGGCGCAGCCGCTCGGAGCTGGCAATTGAAGACTTCATGTTCGGCTTTCAGACGTCGACGTTGTGTGTTCGGACTGCTTGCACAACAACCGCGTTTGCCATCCTCGGCACCGGTCGGAAGCACGCGCTGCGGATCATCAGTCAACGTCGCCGGAATCGTTCACCGTTTGAGGTCACGCGAAGTAACAACGGTTTTCAGTTACGCGCCGTGCTTCGGCGCGTCGTGAACTCGCTGTTAACGCGCCCGCGCCAGCACCTTGGCGCGACGGCAAGTCAACGCGGCAGCGATGCACAACGCGAGTGAATCGACCGGCACGCGATCGGTCGCGTTGAAGACGATGGCGCGCGCGACTGCGGCGTTCGCGAACGGGGTCATGCGCGCCCCGCGGTCTTGCGCACCACGCATCTCACACGAACCGTGGCGGTTCTTGCGGGACCCGCGAGCGCCGTCGAAGACGCTGGAACAGACTGAACCCCAACAGTGACAGCGCACCCGCCAGGACCCCGGTGATCGCATCTGCAAACAGCGGTGTCAGCACCTCAAGCACACGGCCGATGCCGGGCACCGCCGCAGCCTGCAGGACGAGCCCTTCGATCGCGTGGTGCAACGGCGGAAGGCCGTGCGTCAGGATGCCGCCGCCGACCAGAAACATCGCCGCGGTGCCCGCGATGGACAGGCCCTTCATCAGATACGGGGCGGCCTTCAGGATGGCCACACCGATGCCGCGCTGCAATCGCTGCCACGCGCCGTCGCCAGGCTGGCGGCTGAGGTACAGCCCGCCGTCATCGAGCTTCACGATTCCGGCCACCACGCCGTAGACACCCAGCGTCATCACCACCGCGATGCCTGACAGAACGATGACTTGCGTGATGAACGGCGAGGTGGCGACCGTGCCCAGCGTGATCGCGATGATCTCGGCCGACAGGATGAAGTCGGTGCGCACCGCGCCCTTGATCTTGTCCTTCTCGAAGGCCACCAAGTCCACCGCAGGATCGGCCAGCGCGCTGACCAGTTCGGTCTTCCTGGCCTCGTCGTCGGCCTTGCTGTGCATGAACCGGTGCGCCAGTTTCTCGAAACCTTCGAAACACAAAAACACGCCGCCCACCATCAACAAAGGCGTCACGGCCCAAGGCGCAAAGGCGCTGATCGCCAGTGCGGCGGGCACGAGGATGGCCTTGTTCAGCGCCGAGCCCTTGCACACCGCCCACACCACCGGCAGTTCGCGGTCGGCGTTGACGCCCGACACCTGTTGCGCGTTGAGCGCCAGGTCGTCGCCGAGCACACCCGCGGTTTTCTTGGCGGCCACCTTGGTCAGGATGGCCACGTCGTCCAGCACGCTGGCGATGTCGTCGATCAGGGCGATCAGGCTGGTGGCCATGGCGGTCCGTGCACGTCGTTTCGGCAGCGTGCATCCTAGCGTCGTTTTGACGCGCTGCCGATCCAGCAGCTTCCAGGCGACGCTGTTCGCAGGCCAAAGAAAAAGGGATCCTCGGTGGACCCCTTCATGTGCGTTGCCGATTCAGGCCGCGCGCGCAAACCGTCGTTACATCAAAGCGCGACGCTCGGTACCCGAGAACGTGGGGTTGCGATTGAAACGGCGTTCAGTGCCCGGGTAAGAACTGGGCATCGCCCCGATCCCGCTGCCGGCTCGGCTCATTCGGCTGTCGCCCGAGCCATCACTGAACTCCTGCTGCGCGCCTGACGTTCTGCCCGCCGTCGGTGTGTAGCCAGTCGTCTTCCACGCCTCGACCCGCTCGTTGACGTCGACAGCCCCGCAGTCGTCCAGGATGTCGCGAATTTCTTCTTCTCGCGCGTCGTCGACGACTTGAACCGTCACCACGGCATTCCCTCTGCGCACCGCTTCCGAGTAGTGAGAGGCGTTGTCGGAGTCGTCGGAACCGAACAGGTCGGAGAAGAAGCGGCTGATTGCGCCGGGCTTCTCGTCGGACGATTTGCTGTCGAGATCGCTCGACACTTCAGGGCGCGTCTGCTCGCCCGTCAACTTGACCAGATGCTTCTCGATGCCGGCCTGCTCCAGCTTTTCGCAGGCTTTCTGTGCGTCGCTGTACTCGTCAAAGACGCCTACCAATGTGATGCTCATGCCGAATCTCCTGTTGAGGGGGTGGAATTCAATCTTGGTGCTGCCGCATCGAAACGCCCAGCGGACTCGACCGTGACGGCAGGTCAACGCACGTGCCCCGGCGTT
>JANNEI010000468.1:0-4401 GCA_031378565.1 Burkholderiales bacterium | reverse complement strand
AACGGCACCGGGTCGTCGAAGAACGCCAACTGGCCGGGCATCGTCACAAACTTCAACGTGGCGTTCGCCGACGGCACGAATGAGGCCGTGCCGTTATTGTCCGCGGGCGCGGTGCCCACGGTGCCGGAGACCAGGCTGCCGGTGGCCAGCGCAAACGCACCCACCGCGGTGGTCGTCACGTTGTTGGCACCGTCGAAGCCGAACGTGGCCGGACCGCCGTTGAAGCCCCACAGCGTGTAGTCGAGCGTGGTGAAGGTGCCGTGCGTGAAGTCGGTCAGCAGGTTGCCGGGTGTTTGCGTGCCGGTGCCGCTGAACGTGATGTACAGGCCGTACGTCGTGTTCAAGCCCGTGCTGGCAGCCACTGCGCCGGCCAGCTGGAAGCTCTGCACGCTGAGCATGCCGGTGTCGGTGAAGTCGCCGGTGATGGCGTCGACCGTGACGTGCGAGAAGTCCGACACGATGATGTTGTCCGCCGTCACGGCCCCGCCGTTCAACGACGGAACGGCGTTGTTGGGGAGCAGCGTGAACATCGGAAGCGCCCACGATGCCGCGCTGGCGGCGCACAACGTCAGCGCCGCAATGAAACGGGGCAAGCCAGCCGCGGAACGACTGGAAACTTTTGCGTGCATGAAGGGCTCTCCTGTGGGTGATGGGTAGCACAGTTTCTTGTTGTGGTCTCAATCCTTCTGTGCGTTAGCGCACGCAACCCCCTAAACGTGGGGGGTCGAAATTGTTACGGAACTGCAGGCGGCCGGTGAGCGCTCGGGGGCGCGGGCACGTAGGCCGCGTCGGGCTGGGTGCGCAGCAGCCGCCCGACGATGCTGGCCTCTTCGGCGATCGAAAAAAAGTACGGATAGAGCGACCGCTCGCGCTCCGGCACCTGCAACCCGCCGCCGACCCGCTCGATCTCGGCGTGCGCGTGCGAGAACTCCAGCCGCATCAGCACCGCAGGCGCATTGACGCGCCGGTTCAGGCGGCTCTGCCCGAGCACGGTGAAGCCCAGCATCTCCTCGTAATAGCGAACGTGGCGCGGGTTGACCTCGATCAGCAGGTCGTCGAAACCCATCATGCGGTGCGCGTAGATGTAGGCCACATGAAACAACGAAGCCAGCACGCGCTTGGAGCGCACCACGCGGTCGATGGCGAGCTTGGTGAACTCGCACAGGTGGTGGCCCGCGTCGCGCAGCGCGTCGGTTTCGGCGGCGAACGGGTCGTCGGCGTGCAGGCCCTCCGGCGAGTCGAAGCCGATGGTGATGGTGCCGATCGTCACCTCGTGTTCGCTGGCCACCAGCGTGATGCGGGTGGGCAATTGTTCATCGGGAAGCGGCGTGACCTCGTAGCCGCGCGTGGCGTACATGCGGTTGATCAGGATGCTGGCCGAACTGCGCCGCCCGGACGAATCGGCGCTGCGGATCTTGAACAGGCGCTGACTCGTCTCGTCGCCGAGCAGGCCCCAATCGGAATCCGACGGGTTCTGGATCAGGGAGCGCAATGGGGGGTGCGCGTCGAACGGCACCCCGATGATCGTATCGCCCGGCAAATCGCTGTCCTCGGTGATGCGGGCTGCGAGAGCCCTGCTTCCCCACTGGCGGATGGGCCAGAGTCCGCGGGCCATCGAACGCAGGCCGGTCACCACTTCAAGTCTGGGCGCAATCTCATTGCCGAACTGTGGGCCACCACACAAAGGCGACGTAACACGATGTGCCGGGCGTGCCCTGCGCCGCGGGACAACCTGCAACAACTACATTGCCACCCCAGGCGGCAGCAGCCGGTCGTATTCCTTCTTGACGACGGCATAGCATTCGCAGCTGCGCCGCTCCATCCCCGGCCGGTCGAGCACCGAAATGCGCCCTCGCGAGTAGCGAATCAGCCCGGCAGCCTGCAATTGCAGCGCGGCCTCGGTCACGCCCTCGCGGCGCACGCCGAGCATGCTGGCGATCAACTCCTGCGTCATCACCAGTTCGCTGCCCTCCAGGCGGTCCAGGCTCAGCAGCAGCCAGCGACACAGTTGCTGGTCGAGCGAGTGGTGCCGGTTGCACACCGCGGTCTGCGCCATTTGCGTGATCAGCGCCTGCGTGTAGCGCAGCAGCAGGTGCAGCACCGGGCCGGCGCGGTTGAACTCATCCTTCATCGTCTGCGCGTCCAGCCGAAAGCCGCGCCCGGCGCTTTGCACCACCGCGCGGCTGGGCGTGGACTCACCTCCCATGAACAGCGAAATGCCGACGATGCCTTCGTTGCCGACCACGGCGATTTCAGCCGACGAACCGTTCTCCATCACGTACAGCAGCGAAATGATGGCGGAGGTCGGAAAGTAGACATGGGTCAGCGTGGCACCCGACTCGTACAGCACAAAGCCCAGCGGAAGTTCGACCGCTTCGAGCATCGATTGCCAACGTTGCCACTCCGCTTCAGGCAGGGCGGCGAGCAGGTGGTTTCTTCTGGGATCGTTGTGCTCTGACATCAAGCAACTCCAAACGTGGCGCTGGCTTGAGGAACGAACTCTCACACAACGGATAGACAGAAATATAGGCAGATGAACGGCAGCCTTCAAGTTTATTCAGCCGGCCTGAAATCTTCCGTGCGATAGCGTACATAAGAGAAGACGGCGGGTCAAACTGTCAGCCGAAGTTGACAATGCAAGCGGTCAGACCGCTCCGTGCGCCAGCGCACAGACGGGCCGAGCGCGGGTGCCTACAAACAACATCGTGCCCGGTGCGATTCCGGTCTGCCGATCCCGATTTGAAAGCGCCCGATGACGACCCGCCACGCACTGCGCCTGCTGACCGTTGCCGGACTCGGTGGTGTGGTTTCTGCCGCGTCGAGTCCGCCGTGAACTTGCTGCCCCCAGCCACGCCTGCGGCCAACAATGCACCGTTGACGGATGCCGAGCTGGTGTTGCTGCGCACGCGCGTGATCGCGCTGGAAAATCTGCTGATCGCGGTGCTTGCAGACTCGTCGAACACGCAGCGCGCACTGGCCCGCGAGATGGCCCGCCACATCACGCCGCGGCCCGGCTTCACCGAGCACCCGATGACGATCCACGCGGCGCGCCAGATGCTGCACGTGATCGGGCGGGCCGAGCACTTTCGCGACAGCACGCCGCCATGATGGCGCTGCGCCGCTATGTCGCAGGTGCCTTGTCGGCCGACTCGTCGGTTTTCATCGCGCCGCGGATGTTCATGGCGGCCAGGCCGAATTGCAACGCGATCAGCGCGTATGCGCCGGCCTGCAAACCCCACACCACCCACAACGCATTGCTCAGCAAGAACACCCAGAAGCCGGTGTTGCGCCGGCTTTCCTTCGACGACGCCACCAGCCACGAAGCGCCGATGGTGACGGCCATCGCCGGCCATTGCAGAAGGTCGATGAAATCCATGTCGGCGTGCCTCTGGGTTGAGCGGGGTTCGGTGAAAGAAACCGAGGCTGGGGCGGATGCCGACCCGACGCCAGTCGCTGGCCGCCTGAGATGGCGTAGGACGGCGCCGCAAGTGCCGGGCCGCCGCCGGCCATCGCAGCGGAGACGGGCTTGATCGCTGCCATCGTGCCGGCGCACAACGAGCAGGAGCACCTCGGTGCCTGCCTTCGGTCGCTGGGGCTGGCCGCCGGCTGCCCGCAACTGAAGGGCGAGGACGTGCTGCTGGTGGTGGCGCTGGACGCCTGCACCGACGACACCGGGCAGGTGGCGCGCGACGCGGGCGCGACGACGGTGTGCGTGGACGCGCGCAACGTGGGCGTGGCACGCGCCGCCGCAGCCCAGTTGGCGCTCGACGCCGGCGCCCGCTGGCTGGCCTTCACCGACGCCGACAGCGTGGTCGCGCTGGACTGGTTTTCGGTCCAGATGGCGCTGCGCAGCGACGCGGTGTGCGGCACGGTGGCGGTGCTCGACTGGGGTTCGTACGGCGAGCCGATGCGCCGCCATTACGCCGCCACCTACACCGACGCCGACGGCCACCGCCACATCCACGGGGCGAACCTGGGCGTCAGCGCCGAAGCCTATCGCCGCGCCGGTGGCTTCAGCCCGCTGGCCAGCAGCGAGGACGTGGCCCTGGTCGAGGCGCTGCAACGCAGCGGCGCGTCGATTGCATGGTCGGCCGCGCCGCGCGTGTTCACCAGCGCGCGGCGCATTTTCAGGGCACCGGCCGGCTTCGGTGCCACGCTGCTGCGCATCGAAGGCGAAAGCGCCGAAGCCGCTGGCGGGGGCCGGACGTGAAGGATTTTTCGGCGTTGCCGACTGTCGATGAGTTGCGCAGCGCGCTGGCTGACCTCGATCCCGGCTCGGACAACGACCCATCGACCCACCTGCAAGCGCTGGTGCGGCGCGGCTTCGACCGGCTGCCGATGCCCGGCTCGGGCGGCACGCTGACCCGCTGGCAAGCGCTCGCCGCAGTGGCCGAACACGAC